>NZ_VPAN01000017.1:0-68989 GCF_013419225.1 Acinetobacter sp. YH12097
AACTGAGGATCAGAAAGCTTGTTTGAATCGATGTATTTCATCCGCAGATTATGCACGAATGCTAAGAAATCCGGAGTGCAAATATTAACCAAAAAGAAGATCGTTTTTTGATTTATGAAAGAGATCTTATGTATTGAGTATAGCAGTAGCGCTATAAATTAACATTTAACCCATAAGCATCTCGTAACTTGTCATAGCCTTTTCCTCAAATTCAGACTATAAAGAACTCATAAAATAAAAAGACCCCACTTTTCAGGATGAATGATGACGAGAACCACTCAATTCTCAGGCATATTTATACTTGCCCTGCTGGCAGCAGTCGTCGCAACTTTTTGCGATGCGATTCATGTCTATACCCAGACGCTTAGTTATCCCAACCCATTATTTTTCCATCAAGCTTGGTGGGTATTCCCTGGCTTTTTTATTGCCTTTGCTTTCATGGCATTTAGCTATATTCAACTTACACAACTACTTAAACACTATGTAATGACTCAGCTCAGTTGCCATCACGATGGTACAGCTCCATTAGTTGAGGCTTTAGTACTCTTTGCGATTGTCTACATACTCAGTGGTTTTGGTAACTTCCACCCTGAAGCATTGTGCTGGATTTTCTATATTAGCTTTTTTATTCGCTGGTTATTTAGCTATGAGCGTACATGGCTACTGATATTAGCCATTATGCTTGCCATTGGCGGCACGTTCTTTGAAGGACTATTGGCTGAGTTTGCTTTAGTTAAATATCGCCATGAAGATATTTACAATGTGCCGTATTGGCTCGGTGGCTTATATATGCATGGCGCATTTGCCTTACGTGCAGGTATGCGTCGTTTTGTTTATCGTTAATTTTTTAAATTTGGAAAATTGAGACATAAAAAAAGACCACTCAATCGGAGTGGTCTTTTTTTGAATATGGTGGCTATGACGAGACTTGAACTTGTGACCCCCGCATTATGAGTGCGGTGCTCTAACCAACTGAGCTACATAGCCTTAAACTGTGCGCGCATTATGGAGGGATATTTAAATATCGTCAAGCCCATAATGCGCGTATTTGATCAAAATTTGTTGAAGTGAACCGATAAGCCGGGTTCTGTCGAGGACGATCATTCCTCTAGGCGTACAATCACTCATACGCTCAAGCGACCTACCCGGATCCAGCATGGGCCATGCCTAAAGGATCCCTATTTGGTCTTGCTTCCGGTGGGGTTTACCATGCCGTGAACTGTTACCAGACACGCGGTGCGCTCTTACCGCACCCTTTCACCCTTACCTCCGATTTCGATTACTCGAAACCATAATGAAGGCGGTCTACTCTCTGCTGCACTTTCCGTCGGCTCACACCGCCCAGGCGTTACCTGGCACCTTGCCCTATGAAGCCCGGACTTTCCTCCCCTGCTTTAGTCACGGAGACCTATACACAGCAGCGATCGTCTGGTTCACTTCGGGGCGCATTCTAACAAATCTGACAACTAATTGCTTGATGTTTTTTGAGCAGTTAGTTTTTCGTACTTTTGTTGAAGCTGTTCCTGAGTTTCAGGATGTGCCGGATCCAATGGAATACAATCCACTGGACAGAACAACTGACACTGCGGTTTATCGTGATGCCCAACGCATTCCGTACACAAATCAGGGTTAATCTCATAAATGAGTTCCCCCATGAAAATCGCCTCATTGGGGCATACAGGTTCACAGACATCGCAGTTGATGCATTCATCAGTGATATATAAAGACACTCTACCAACCTTGCTGTTGTTTACGCTTAAAGGCTTCCACGACAGCTTGTGGTACAAACTGAGTGACATCACCATTTAAACGTGCAATTTCACGCACGAGCGTAGATGAAATAAACGAATATTGCTCTGATGGGGTTAAGAACACCGCTTCAAATTTACTGTCCAAACGGCGATTCATATTTGCCAATTGAAATTCATATTCAAAATCTGAAACTGCACGTAACCCACGTAATACGGCTGTTGCTTTTTGCTCGTTAAAGAAATTGACCAACAGCCCATCAAAACCTACAAACTCAACATTTGACAAATGACTTAAAGACTCTTGCGCTAGTGCAACACGCTCTTCCAGACTAAACACAGGGTTTTTGTGATGTCCAATTGCAATTGCCACGACAACTTCGTCAAACATGCGTGATGCACGTGTCACTAAGTCGATATGACCATTAGTAATTGGATCGAATGTGCCCGGATAAATTACACGAGTTTTAGACATCCAGTTGTACTCTGTTATTTTGTAGATGGGTATTTTAACAAAATCTTGATTTATAGGTGAAGTCAGCTTGTAAATTTAAAAACTTCATCTTATTCAAAGTTCGGGTACAATAGTGCTAAGTTTGGAAGTTTTTGATTATGACGAAAGCAGTAGTTAAAAAAAATAGTAGCAGTACGATTGCCCTCAATAAACGTGCGCGTCACGATTATTTCATTGAAGAAAAATTTGAAGCGGGTCTTTCATTACAAGGCTGGGAAGTCAAATCAATGCGCGCGGGTCGTATGACCATCGTAGAAAGCTATATTACGTTTAAAAATGGCGAAGCATTTTTATTCGGCGCTCAAGTGCAACCTTTACTGAGTGCTTCGACGCATGTGGTGCCTGAAGCAACTCGTACTCGTAAATTATTGCTGAACCGCCGTGAAATTGAAAAACTACAAGGTGCGATTAACCAAAAAGGTTATTCATGTGTGCCTTTGGCATGTTACTGGAAAGGTCCTCATGCCAAACTTGAAATCGCCCTAGTAAAAGGTAAGCAGCTTCACGACAAGCGTGCAACGGAAAAAGACCGTGATTGGCAGCGCGATAAAGCCCGTATTTTTCATAAATAAGTTGTATAAAAAAACCTCCATTTTGGAGGTTTTTTTATACTAAACATCCTCAAATAGCCATCGTTCTCGAAGCGTGCCTATTTTTGCAGATGGGTGAATGATACTTTTATCTGGATTAATTAGTTTTACTGAACCCTGTGGTAAACCATAGTACAGTTCGATACTTCTCTGAATCTTTCTTACTCGTGCATCACTTCTGGCTGCTCTTTGACGCATAGCACCTTGACGTTCAATATTTTTTTTCTTAGTAATATTTATTCGTGTTTCAGTATCACTCAAATCAATGATTTCATTATTCGATTCTGTATTAAGTAAGTTTGGAATCTCTTGTTCATTGAATTCCAATAAAGCTTCAAAATTTTCAATTTCACCATTTTCTTCCCAATTACCTGTAAAGTACTCCCAAGAATCATCTTCAAATGCACCTGTCAATTTATAAGTGAACTCTTCCTCTAAACCGTCCTGATAACGATAGTAAATTAAACCCAATGTGACCTGCTCCTCTAAAGAAAGGCGTAGCTCAATTTTTCCTGAAAAGTAACGTCCATATGCAGTCAATTTTCCTTCAAATAATAAAAATAATCTGTCATCTTTAATTGTTAATTTTACTGAACTTGAAGGATACTTTTCCCAAAAAATTTCATTCATAATCTACACAACACCAATTGCTTCATTGTTAAATTTATTTTTCGCAGATGTTACAATTGCGTCGAAATACGGATGTGCTTGCTGTAATTTTTTTAATGCGATTTCAAAAGGATCTAAAGCATCTTCAATTGTTTCACTTTCATAATTTTCAATCAGTTTTTCAGAATCAATTCCATCAATAATTAAGTACCAACTTCCTTGCTTTGCATTATATTTAAAGCCAAATTCTTCTATTTGTTGATATATTTGATTACTTTCACTCGCAAAATCCTTCCAGTCTTTTGCTGTACACTTTATAAAATTTTCTCTCCAAGGATAAAAATTGAAAACCAATTTATCTTTATCATTTTTGAGTAAAGCCGTTAAAAACCATTCCACCGAATCACCACCAGTTTCATCACTTTCATAGCCTAAAAAGTATCTCGCATAAAACTGTTGGTGTTTAAAACTATCTCCATTTGTTGCTCGCCATTTTTCAGGTGAGAACTGGATATAACAGTTATCATAAAAATTAAATACGCCCTCCCATTTATCTTCAAAATCGTCGATAAGATTATGTATTTTACTGTCTAAAGCCGCACATATTTTTTCAGAAATTTCACCTTCTAATAGTCTTTTTGCATCCTCCAAATATTCAATATTCTTGATGATGAGTTCCACTGCTTGCATATTGCTCATTTGATTCTCCTAATTTCAATTTTTTTAAAACGTTTTTGTATGATCAGCAAACTGGCTTAATAGCCATAGGCTTCGATTATTTAAGTTCTGACTATTGACATATTTTTTAAATGCTTTAGCCATTCTTCCCCATGAAAGCCCACGTAACCCCTCAGCATTATCTAAATAATCTGTTGGTAGATTTCCATCTTTTGTTAAATAAACGACTAACCAAGGTCTTCCTGCAGCTTTTTTCTTTGCAATTCCTCTATAACGCTCTAATTGCTGGAAACTCTCATTTGCATGAATTTTTATTTCAATAAAGAGTAAAAATTCTGGTGCATCTATTTCTATATCAACACGATTCTCTAAACGACCAAGAGGACAGCACTCTTCGATGGACGTATAAAACTGCGGTTGAAAATTGCAAAAAGGCTCAGGAAGTAATTGTAAAAACTGTAATAAAATTATGTTGCCTTGACCGTGATCTGCCCTACAATCAAGAAACCAATTTAAAATTTTTGAATTACGAACTTCATCACTGCCTAAACCTGAATTTTTCCAGACATTTAGTAATAAGCCTGCTTCTCTAGCTTCTAGAACAGGAAATAAGGCTTTCTTATATGCATCAAAAAACTGGCTTAAATTCAAATGATCTACACTGGTGACTTTTTCAGGTGTTGGTATATCAAGATTTATGTTTTGCCATGATTTAAAAAAAGCGTCCAACTGTTTCGAACATTTCCATTCCTTAGCAGAAACTATTTCTGATTCCATTAAACACGTACGATGTGTTAAAAAATTCTCAGACGTGTTTTTAGTTGTATCCTTATATTCCATTATTCCACCCCAACATTATAAATAGCTTTTAAATTAAAAATTTTGCTTTCTTTTCAATTACATCAAATATATCTAAAGCCTGATATATTATTTTTAAGGCATTTTTAACAGGATCCAGTGAACTTACAATTTCTTCATTCTCAAAATCCTTAGCAACTTGGACAGGATCAAGAGTTTCAATAGTTAAATACCAATACCCCTTACTTTCATTTAATTTAAAACCAAAATTTGTGAGCTCAACATATTGCTGAATAAGTTGATTCCTCTTTTTTGACCAACTCCTTGTTTTGGATATGTCCGTTGTTTGATTATTCTTGTATATCATATTTTTATTTAAATGAAATTGAATACTAACAAAACCATTTGTATGATTAAAAAAATTCACCGTTGGTAAACGATTTCCGTTATTTGCAAAATACTCATCTAAATAAATTTCTTTTTGATCATGACGCTGAATCGTTAACTTAAAAAATGCATAGCACTCTTCTATATTTAAATGTTTGTGTTTTATTTGAATTCTACTCCAAGAAATTGGAGCAAACCAAATTTCTTTATATTCAAAGTTTGCACAGACATCCCATCTAACCGTTTGCCAACTTACTTCTGAACATGGCTTATTTTGATCATTACAAATCAACTCTTCAATTGCTAAATATAAATATTCACTAAGTTCGTTTTCTATCAGATAACATGAGTTTACTAATTCAGATAAATGAAGGATCTGATTAACTATTGATCTATTTGAAGACATTACTCATAATCTCCAAAATTTAATTGGTTAAAAATTTCATGCTTATCAGCTGCTCTCATTATCCGATTTGCAACTTCTTCCTTCAATTCATCAGGTCCTAAAATTTGTATATACTCTGCATTTTTAACCAACCAATCCATACGGCTCATTGTAAAAATACAACTTGTATTTAATTCATAATATCCTTCATCTATTTTTTCTATAGACTGAAAATCACCAAAAGGGTTACGCGTTAGCTCATCCAATAAGATTTCTTGAAAAACAAGAAAAATGTTAATTTCCTCACGGTTAAAATAAGCATCTTCAAACTCACGCTTTTCGATTAAATCTTCTAAATCAAATACATCTACATCAACCGCCAATTTTTCAGGCACTATTTCTAATAATTCAAAATTTAAAATATTAAATGTTCTTAATACACTTTTTTTAGAATCTATTTTACTTGCCATCAAATATGGTTTTTGCCCAAATTGGACAATTCCTTGTGGCTTTAACGTATAGTTTCCTATTTGCTGCGTACCTTCTTTTCGATATTTTGCTTTAAGCCAAACATCACCTTGTAATAATGCTTTATAAACTAACTGTTGAATTTCGATATGATGTTGCGCTTTCTCTATCTCCCCATATCCATCAGGAATAAATCGCACACGCTTATTCCAGCCATTCAATTTTGTATTTTGCTGAAGTTGCAATTCAGCAGACTGAAAAAAACCCTCAACTTTTGTATAAATTTCATCAGGCAGACTATGATGTAAATATTCATTTGCCATAACCAAAATAAGTGCTAGCTCTTTAGACATTGGCTCTATACACGCATCTTGGCTGAGCTGATAAGTTGCAGGTTGATTTCCTTTGCCCGCTTTTAAAATAAGTTCTCCAGAAATTAAAAGTTCTGGTAATAAATCAAGATCTCTCCGTATAGCTTTTATTAATGAAAGTTCATCAATACATTCTGAATAGTTACTACTGACTTTTTTCTTTAATGTAGATATAGAAACCTGTTCTTGAGGAAATCTCGGAATTATCTTATATAAAGCTAATATTCTATTTATCAATTTAGATTGTATTTTTTTCATTGTACTCAGATATGCTCATCAAGTTAAAAATGAGCATATCAACTTTGTGAGACAAATGATGTCTCACAAATAATTTTTAGCAGAATTTCAACCCACCAAAACAGTTTGTTCGAACTTCCTGATTCCCCAAGACCTGATTTTTTAAAGTTAAATTGGCCGCACCGGCATTGCTGAGGTTAATTGAACCGACATTTTTATAAATCGGTAGACCAAATGCTGCACCAACAGCAGAACCTAAGGGAATATAAATCGGTTCATTGGTTAAAATTTGCGATACTTTTTGTGCAACTTGAGGTAAGACGCCTGAGATATCCACTTCAGATGTTGGATTTAATTTGCCAATATTAATCGGGCCTTTAAATGACATCCACCAACCTGTACGTGCAATATCATCTGCATTGGCATCTGGCCAACTGATATCTTGAGATTGAAGCGATAAATAACCGGCTGTGCCATTTAATGGAATGTTATGAATCATATTTAAGGCTTGCTCAAAGGTAATGTTCATTTTCAAACCATCAATTGACGAACCTGAATCCATAAAGAACTGCGCCCCTTCAACCCATAACAAATTACGGTCAAGTTTGACCTGCATGCTACCGCTATCTCGATTGAGCTGAATCGATGGCACAGTCGCACTGATATTTTTGGCAATGGCTTGAGTTTGTCGTTTTCCATTAATCGTAATTTCAGGAACGGTAAACGGCACATTCATTGAAGGAATTTTTAATCCTTGACTATTTTCAGGTTGGCTGACAAAGCTACGATCATTGTTCCAAATCGTATTAATCACCAAATTCCCCGATAAAATCTCGCTGCTACTATCACCAAAGAGCGCTGCTTGGGTCTTTGCTGTTCCTGTGGTCGGTGCAATTTTCATATAACCACTCAGTGACTTAATCCCGTCTGTTGACGCACCTGTATTTTGAATACCTGTGGTCAATAAACCCGTAATAGATTCAGCACTGACACGAAAGCCTTTAACTTCGCGTAAAGCGGCTTGTTTAGGGTTTTTAATTGCAAATTCAATAAATGGATTTTTTAGTTTGGCACTTGTTGACGCTCGATCACCATTAAAGACGGGATTACCATTGGCATCGGTCAACGTTACATTACCACTCAGCGCTAGATGACGAATATCAATATCACAGCCATTTGACCCATTTACCCCACCACAGCCGAGTTGCAATCTTTTGACATTGACGTTCAAATCCATGACGGCATCTAAACTGAGTTTGTAGAAACCAATATTTTCATCGACCATTTGTTGGTTGACTAAAATAGGGTCGGTATAGGACATATTCATCAATGCCGCACCATTGATGGCAGACAATTCTTCATCGGCTAATCCCACCAAGCCTTCTGCTGCAAAAACAACGTCAGAAACACATAAGGTCAATGCCATTGCGACTATTGTTTTTTTCACGATTATTTAATCCTTTTTAATATTCGTCACTCATCCCGAGTGAAATTTATGAGAAGATTAAATCAATAGCGTTGGCGTAAATGAATGGTAATTTGTGACACGCATCACAATTCAATTATACAAAATGCCAATTTTCACAAATTTCAGGCCATTAAAAACCCCAGTAACATTTCCATCACTAGGGTTTTCAAAGATTTATAAATGATAGTTCAAACGATTTATTTACAAATTAATTAACTTTATTTAACAACAGCCCCAAATATTCACCAAACCAAATGGCGGTTTCTAAATCGCCCGCAGGTGGCGTGACTTGAACAGGTGCATTATCCGATTGTGTCATTAAACCTAAAAAGCTCGACATCCGATTTAAATCTGTTGTGCTTCGTCCAGTTGGCATCAATGGAAGACCGCTCCACAACATACCGTGCTGCATGGCGAATAAATTGATTTGCTGCAATACTGCCAATTTATCTCCACTTAAGCCGCCACCATTGGTAAAACCAGCGGCCAACTTGCCTTGCCATGTCCGTGCTAACCAGCGTTTAGATGATTGCTCCATGAATAATTTCATTGCCGCACTCATACTGCCCATATAGGTTGGGCACCCAAAAACGATGGCATCTGCACTGTCCAATTCATCCCAATCCACATGCTCTACATTCATGAGATGGACTTTTACACCGGCTTTTTCTGCACCTTGTACAATGAAATTCGCCACTTTGGCAGTGTGCCCATAGGGGCTGTGGTAAACAACAGCAAGAGATTTAGCAGTCAAAGACATAACATTTAAAAGTCGATAGATTCAGTCAAGTTTAGCATTTTCAAAGCATAAAGACGAATGTTGCCATACGTCCTGTTTTCGCTTCGCGGCGATAAGAAAAATATTCTTCAGCTTGCAAAAAGGTACATTGGTCGCCACCTGTTACGGCTTTAACCCCATGTAATGCAAGAATATAACGCGCTATCGCATAAAGATCAGCATAATATTTGCCTTCCCTTACACCAGCTTTAAATGCACTTTCAAGTTCTGGGTATTTGGAACAAAAGGCAGCTTTGACTTCTGCACCAATTTCAAAACTCTCTTGGCAAATAGCTGCCCCCAACCAAGCCCATGTTGGCTGAGTGTGCATGGCTGCAATGGTGTTTTCCACAATACCATTTGCCAAGCCCTTCCAACCTGCATGCAGATTGGCAACTTCTGTCCCGTCAGCATTACCCAAAACCACGGGTAAGCAGTCTGCGGTCATCATCATCAGGGCATGGTGTTTAGACTGCGTGACCATACCATCGCCTTCGGGTGCAACAAAGTTGATCTGTTCATCAATGCGATGACATAGCGTACTGTGCGTTTGGTTCATCCAGCTGATTTTATTCACGCCATATTTAGCAAAGGCTTTGAGCAATTGCATCCGGTGCTTTTGCACACGCGCTGCATCATCTCCCACATGCAATGCCAGATTAAATCCTGCCAGTTCAGGTTGTTCAGCGGGTTGCGTCTGATCATGATGAACTCGAGTTTGTCCCACAAAAACACCCTGTGGAAGTCCCTGAACAAATTGCATGTTGCCGTCCTTTTCTATCTATGGCGTGTAAATCAGTTTAAAACTTAATAAGCTTTGTTTTCGCTACGTAAAACTTCAACCAATTGGTTAAAGTCTTCAGGCCATGGTGCTTCAAACATCATGTCTTCACCTGTACGTGGATGAACGAGACCCAATTTAACTGCATGTAACGCTTGACGTTTAAAGCCACGTAAAGTGTCATCTAATAACATCGACGCGCCTGCAGGCATACGTACACGTGGTACATACACTTGATCGCCAACGAGACCATGACCGATATACGTGAAATGCACACGAATTTGATGGGTACGACCCGTTTCTAGACGTGCTTGAACGCGGGTAAAGTTTTGGAAACGTTCTTTCACATTATAGTGAGTCACCGCATCTTTACCGCCCGGCAAGACTGCCATTTTAATGCGATCAACAGGATGACGTTTAATCGGCTCATCCACTGTACCGCCGGCAATAATGTTGCCATATACGATCAAATCGTAAATACGGTAAACCGATTTCTTCGCCAATTGCTTACTTAAAGAAAATTGGGATTCGAGGTTTTTCGCAACTACCAACAGACCTGAGGTGTCTTTATCAATACGATGCACCAAACCTGCACGGGTCAACTCTGAAGATTTTGGGTAGTGATGCAAAATTGCATTCACCAATGTCCCTGTACTGTTTCCAGCGCCCGGATGAACAACCATACCGACAGGTTTATTAATCACCATAATATCGTCATCTTCATAGACAATATTGAGTGGAATATCTTCAGGTAAGCTACGTGTTTGTGCTTCTAACTCGACGTCTAAAGTCAGTAACTCTGTGCCTTCGCATTTGTACTTTGGTTTCACAGTGTTACCATTGACCAACAAATGGCCCTCTTTGAGCCACTGTTTTAGCTTTTCGCGAGAAAAATCAGTCCAAACCAGTGCTGAAACCTGATCAATACGTTGTCCTAAATAGCTTTCATCCAATTGAAATTGCAACGATAAACGTGTTGCAGTTGAGTCTGAAGTATGGTTATCTGCATCCTCAGAATCTTCAAGTAAATTGAAATCAGTTTCAGGGAAATTAGAATTGGAAGATTGTGCTTGACTCATTTGCTCATTCAGACAAAAGTGGTTTAATAGTTCAATTGTAGCTCATTGCCCGTATTAACAGAGGAATTTTTATGTCGCTACCAAAATATAAAATGACAATGCTTGCTCTAACAATAGGCATTGCATCGGCAATGGTAGGCTGTAGCAGTAATCCAAAGAAAGAAGTGGTCGACACAGGTCCACAATCAAGCGAACAGATTTATATCGAAAAAGCACAAAAAGCGCTTGAACGTAACCAATATACAGATGCTGCAAAACACCTTGAAGCTCTAGAGACCTACTACCCTACAGGTAACTATGCGCAGCAAGCACAACTTGAACTATTGTATGTAAAGTTTCAGCAAAAAGACTATGAAGGTGCGATTGCACTTGCAGACCGTTTTATTCGTATGAACCCGCAGCATCCGCAAGTTGATTATGCGTACTACGTGCGTGGTGTTTCAAACATGGAGCAAAACTACAATGGTTTGCTTCGCTATACTTCTTTAAAGCAATCGCATCGTGATGTGAGCTATCTCAAAGTGGCTTATCAAAACTTTGTCGACTTTATTCGTCGCTATCCATCAAGCGAATATGCAGTCGATGCCGCACAACGTATGAAGTTCATCAGTCAAGAATTGGCTGAAAGCGAAATGAATGCGGCGCGTTTTAATGTAAAACGTAAAGCATGGTTAGCTGCTGTTGAACGTTCACTTTGGGTGATCGAACATTATCCGCAAGCACCACAAGTTCCAGAAGCTCTAGCGACTGTAGCCTATGGTTATGACAAACTTGGTGATAAAACCACGTCTCAGCAATACATAGACGTGCTTAAACTGAACTATCCAAAACTTGTGAAGTCAGACGGTACAGTCAATATGCGTGCTGCACGTAGTGAAGGCAGCTTCCTTAACCGTGCAACCTTAGGTATTTTCGGTAAAGAAGCACAAACGATGTCTGAGCAAACCTCTACAGACGCAGTTGAAACTGATGAAGAAAAGCGTAGTTTAACCAATCGTTTAAGCTTTGGCTTATTGGATCGTCCTCATAGCGAAAAAACTGAGTCGTCAGAATCAGCTGAATAATATAGTCGCAACGAAGGTCGATTTTTCACAAAGGGCAAGTTAGAATACTTGCCCTTTTATCTTTTCAGGATCTACAGATTCGGTTAGATTAAAAGGTATACAATAGTTCGATGGACGATGCTGTACTGCATCTCCCCTGAACGTACAGCATTGCTGATTTCAACATATTTCACGAACTGCCCAAATTCAATAGATAGACAGATAAAACAGCATGGCCATTCCTCAACATACAATTGATCAAATTTTAGATCGCACCGATATTGTCGATGTGATTGGTCAATTTGTGAAATTGAAAAAGACTGGACGCACCTACTCAGGATGCTGCCCATTCCATCAGGAAAAATCGCCATCTTTCCATGTCTATCGCGATAAACAATATTTTCACTGCTTTGGTTGTCAGGCCAATGGTAATGCCATCCGTTTTTTAATGGATATTGGTAGCCGTAACTTTATTGAAGTAATGAAGGATTTATCAAGCCAAACAGGTATTGAACTACCGAAAGACAATAACGATTCCAATAAACTCAAATATAAACGCGAATCTAAACCCAAAGCTGTACAAAAACCTGCAATCGAAACAAAAGCTCTGACGCCCCAAACAGGCGAAACACAGACTGCTCCTGCTGCAGTAAATTTCGAACACGACCCATTTGCTGAGTTTCAAAATAGCGAAGAAGCCTTTTATGGGAGCGATCCGTTTGCTCACTTTGACCAAGTTGCCAATGCTTTTGAAGATGTGCCGCAAGATGGAAACTTATATGACTTGCTGGAAAATGTCGCACAGTTTTATGAACAACAACTTCCGCTCAGTCCAATTGGGCAAGCTTATTTTAAACAACGGGGTCTCAGTGCAGACACCATCGCCTATTGGCGCTTAGGCTATGCCCCTGAAGATTGGCAACATTTAGAAAAAGCCTTTCCACAAGATATCGAAGGACTCAAACTTCTCGGTTTGATTCGAACCAGTGACAGTGGTCGTGACTTTGACCTACTGCGCGAGCGGGTGATTTTCCCGATTCGAGATGCGAAAGGTCGTGTGGTCGGTTTTGGTGGTCGTGCCCTAAATGATGAAATCAAACCGAAGTATATCAACTCTCCAGACTCTGAAGTTTTCCATAAAAACCAGTTACTTTATGGTTTATATGAAGGCCGTAAACAAAAAGCCCAAGACTGGTTAATGGTCGAAGGTTATATGGATGTGATTGCCCTTCAGCAATATGGCATTCATGGCGCTGTAGCAACTCTTGGGACAGCCAGTAATACAGAACATTTAAACATTTTATTTAAGCAAAATAGCCGTATTACCATTGCATTTGATGGTGATGCCGCAGGTCAAAAAGCAGCTCGTCGTACGCTCGAAATTGCACTGCCATTACTGAATGATGGACGTGAACTTAAATTCTTTGTTTTGCCAAATGACCACGACCCAGATTCACTGATCCGCCGTGAAGGTATTGAAAATTTTCGACGTTTACTGGACACCTCACCGCTACTTTCTGAGTTTGTTTTTGCACATTTAACGCAAAATCATAATGTTGCTTCGCCTGAAGGTAAAAGTCAGGTGATGGGCGAACTGAGACAACTGACTGAACTGTTGCCGAAAGGTGGTTCATATCGTTATTTGCTACAGCAATATTTCCGTGAAAAATTAGGGTTTAGCCGAAAGTGGCAGCCTCAAGTCAATAATGATGCATCATTGAGCTTTAGTACAAAAATTGATGCCGAAGAATATGTGATTGCGATTTTAATCAATCATCCTTATCTCTACATTCATTTTGAGCCTTTACGCGCCTTAGTTTCACAAGATCTCTTGCTTTATCACGTTTTAAATATTTTCAATGTGATTTTTGATGAATTGCCTGATGACCCAGAGTTATCGACCTATTATGTACTCGGTGCATGTGCAGCTCATCATCATGAATTACAACATATTTTAGAGCATGCCAATATCAGTGACTATACGTCATCACCTGAACAGGCAGATAAACTTGCAGCAGATTTATCGACAAAATTGCAATATCAATTCTTACAACTCAAGATCAAGTCGAATAAGTTTTCTAGCCTTGCTGAAATGCGTAATTTAAAACAACGTATTTATGATATTGATAAAAAAAGATCGCTCACCCTCCTTGAAGATTAAGTTTTAACTTCAAGTTCAAGCTGTGAACGACATGCTATTCAATGAATCAGCTTATTTATTTTTTTGGTTTACGGCGATTTTCAGCCACATTAACTAAATTTTGTTCTAACATTTCAAAATAAGCAGGGTCTTCCGCCATTGCTGCATTTCGCAGCACGATAGAAGTTGGATGCAGCAACTTTTGGGTTAAACGATGTGACATTTCTTGCATAATCTTCGCAGCATCTTCGCCCTTTTGTAGACGATTCAGCGCCAAAGCCAGTTCTTCTTGACGCAATGACTCACCATGTTCACGGTATGCATGAATCGTCGAGCCAGCCAAATTCACTTTTTGCTGCGTGATTAAATCTGTCGCAAGCTGATTGACCATGACTTCGGCTTCAACTGCCGCCTGACGACGCTGAGCCAAATTTTCTTCAATGACAGTTTGCAGGTCATCGACACCATATAAATAAACGCCATCTAGACTTTCAACTTTGGCTTCAATATCTCGTGGTACAGCCAAATCAACCAATAGCATTTGTTTATAACGACGTTTTTTCAGTGCTGCTTTGACATCCGCAAAATAAATCACTTGATGCAAGCTTCCGGTACAACTTGAAATTACATCTGCACGATGTAAATTGTCTGCCAAATCTGCAAAATCAATAATTTCAACTTCTACACGATGAGCAATCTCTTGCGATAAAGCTTCGGCACGGGCACGTGTACGGTTACAGATAATAATTCTGCCCACACCCATTTCGGCCAAATGCTTTGCAACCAAGCTATTCATTTCACCAGCAGCAACAATCATCACCGTCAATTTTTCAGGCTGACTAAAGACCTGTAAAGCGAGCTGAGCAACAGCATAGCCCATCGACACCGCATGACTTCCAACGGCTGTTTCAGAACGCACACGTTTTGCCGCATAAAAGGCATATTCAAAAATACGGTTTAAATTTGGGGAAACGGTTTCGGCATCTTTGGCTAAGGACAAAGCCGTTTTGACTTGACCTAAAATTTGAGGCTCACCAAGCATGAGCGAATCCAAGCCGCTAGCCACACGCATGAGGTGTGTCACCGCTTGTGCATTTTCATAACGATACACATGATTTGACAATTGCTTTACATCGATACCATTTGATTGGGCGAGCCAATTCAATACCACGTCTGCATTTTCAGACATCGCATAGACTTCGGTACGATTACATGTAGACACCACCACCATGTCATTGAGTTCAGGCGTATGGCTTTGCTGTTCAAGCAGTGCAGTTAACTTTTCAGGGTTAAATGCAATCTGTTCACGCAGCTCTACAGAAGCGGTTTGATGGTTGACACCCAATGCAAAGAAAGACATATCAGATCATCATTTCGCTAAATTTATGCTATTGTGCAACATCGATGTCATAAAAAGCATTACTTGGATCAAGAAAAATTGCGTCTAACAAATAGCCGACTGAACGGCCAGACAATAAAGCAGTATTCTACCACATTCTTACTTGTCGGTAGCATGGCTTCTACTGCCCCAATTCGGGCCGTGGGAGAAGTTTACCATGCAAATTCAGGATATGATGCAATTAAACAAAGTATGATTGCGGAATTTGCCTTAGCCTATAACGACATTCCAACCGCGCTTCATAACTACACCGTGCTTGCAATCAAAAGTAAATCCACCATGGTCAAACAACGTGCTTTAAACGTTGCAATTGAGCAAAATGATCTACAAGCAGCTTTAGACATTGCCACACATTGGGTCGTCCAAGAACCTGAAGATGTCCCGGCATTATTTTATTTATCACATATTGCCCTGAAAGCCCATGAATATGAGCTTGCCGCAGAAACACTTGATAAAATTTTAATCATTGACCCGAATGCAGATTTAGAACAAATTTTGGCGGGTATTTCCCCTGAGTCAGAGGAAGATCGTGCTTATCTGATTCAAGCACTGACCGCTAGCAAGGAAAAAACCAACCCTTCTATTTTGGTCTTAGTCGCAGGTTTACAAGCTCAAAATGGTGCCTTTGCTGATGCCTTAGACACCATTAATTTAGCACTGAAAAAACGCCCGAAAGTGACTGGCTATATCCTAATGAAAGCCAATTTACTTATGTCGTTAGGTGATGAAGAAGAAACCTTAAAATGGTTCGAAAAATCCAGCCGTAAACACCGTAATAATATGGAAGTTCGCTTAGCCGAAGCAAAATATTTAATTAAAATCAATCAGTCAGAATTAGGTCTAGAAAAACTCGAAGATATACTAAAGAAATGGACATCTGCTGAAGAACCGCTATTTATGGCAGGTTTGACCAGTATTGACTTAGAGCTTTATGAAAAAGCCGAAAAGTATTTGGTGGAGTTACGTTATTCGAGCAAATACCAAAATGAAGCGTATTACTATCTCGCAGTAAATGCTGAACGCAAACAGCATTATGAAACGGCAAAAGCCTATTATCGCCTTGTTGATGGCAGTCTTTATACAGTTTCACGGCGCAATATGATCAGCATTTTTAGCCAGCAAAATAAGCTGCATGATGCACTGCGCTTTTTAACCCAAGAGCGGGTTAATTATCCTCAACATGCCAGTTTTTTATATCTTGCTCAGGCAGATATTTTAAAACGCATGAACAATAAAAAAGCAGCAGTTCGTTTACTTGATGAAGCGGTAAAAAACTTACCTGAAGATCCAGAGCTCATTTATGCCGAAGTTCTACTGCTCGACGCCCATCAAGATAAAGATAGACTCGACCAATTACTAAAACAATTACTTGAAATTGAACCCAATAGCCCGACCTATTTAAATGCATATGCCTATACTTTGGCGGTACAAAATAGACGCTTAGATGAAGCCCGAAAATATGTCGAACATGCCTTGGAATATGCTCCTGAGCAAGCCTCAATTTTAGATACGTTCGGTTATATTTGTTATTTGCAAAATGATTTTAGTACATCTGCATCTATTTTGGCCAAAGCGTATGAACTGAGTAATAGTTTAAAAATTGGCATTCGCTACGCACGATCAGTCTTCATGCAAGGTGATATGAATAAATTTGACGCGTTGTTACAACAACTCCAACAAAAACATCCGAATGATCCGCAATTAGAGCAACTACATTCGTTATTGTTACCCCAACCCATGAAAAAGAGTTAGAAAGAGTTTATGCAAGTATCTTCAAAATTTGGGGTATCTGCCCTGACCTGCTGCGCTTTATTTTTTACCGGTTGTCAGCAATATGTTAAAACACCCGATCAACCCAGCCCTGAAGAAGTCGCTGCAAATCAATTCAACTTACAAGGTAAGATTGGTGTGCGCACGCCACAACAGTCAGGAAGTGCTTTTTTTACTTGGGTTCAAGACCGCAATGAATATGATATCGAACTGAGTGGCATATTAGGTGTTGGAAAAACTCAAATCAGCGGTAAACCCGGTCAAGTTCAGTTAAACAGTGCAAAAACCGGTTTAATTGAAGCAGAAACACCTGAAGAATTACTCGAACGTGCTACCGGTTGGCAAGCTCCCATTACCCACCTCATCGACTGGGTACAGGCGCGCCCTGCAACCACACAAGCAAAAATTCAACGCGATACTGCGCAGCGCCCACAACAGATTATTGAAGATGGTTGGACCGTTGACCTCAGTTATAACGAGACTGCGACGGTACCGAACAAGTTAATTTTAAAACAAGCACTTGAATCCGGTCAGGAAAACCGTATTACAATGGTGATTCAAAATCGTTAATTTGCCTAAAAGCTGAACTATGACTTCCATGATTCGTGTACCTTCTCCTGCAAAACTCAATTTGTTTTTGCACATTACTGGCCGACGTCCAAATGGATATCACGAATTACAGACGATTTTTCAGCTCATCGATTTATCTGATTGGATGGAATTTCACCCACTTGCAAATTCTGCTGATGAATATTTTATTCAAATTGAGGGCTTAAACAGCGTCAATCTAGAGCAAAATTTAATTTATCGTGCTGCTCAAATACTCAAACCGTTTGCTAAAGCACTGACTGCACAAAAAATCCACATTGAAAAAAATATTCCCATGGGTGCAGGGCTCGGTGGTGGTTCATCCAATGCAGCCACCACCCTAATCGTGCTCAATCAACTATGGAAATGTGGTCTAAATACCGTACAACTTGCAGAGCTCGGCTTACAACTTGGGGCAGATGTTCCCGTGTTTGTACATGGTCTAAATGCATGGGCAGAAGGCATCGGTGAACACTTAACATTCATAGATTTAGCTCAAAAACAGTACATTGTGTTAAAACCTGACTGTTTTATCAGCACTCAACTGCTTTTTTCACAAAAAACGTTGACAAGAGACTCAAAGCCCACTAAATTTTGCGGCTATCAGGAAACACCATCTGATTTTGGAAATAACTTTGAGCCTGTGGCACGAAGCTTATATCCCGAAGTCGATGAAGCAATGCGGTACTTAGATCAGTTCGGTACAGCAAAGCTTACAGGTACAGGTGCTTGTGTATTTACTGAAGTGACTGAAAATATGAATATTGATGACATATTGAAAAATGCACCATGTAAATCTTACTTGGTTCGCAGTTTGCAAGAATCACCATTACGTCATTTTGAAGTTTAATATAGGGGCGTCGCCAAGTGGTAAGGCACCGGGTTTTGATCTCGGCATCCGTTGGTTCGAATCCAGCCGCCCCTGCCATCATTTTTCACCTGTAGATGTAATTGCTGTAAAGTATTAGGGGCGTCGCCAAGTGGTAAGGCACCGGGTTTTGATCTCGGCATCCGTTGGTTCGAATCCAGCCGCCCCTGCCATTTACTTTATTCGCTATTTCATCAATTTAGGGGCGTCGCCAAGTGGTAAGGCACCGGGTTTTGATCTCGGCATCCGTTGGTTCGAATCCAGCCGCCCCTGCCATTTACTTCAAAAAAGACAGAGCATAATTTGCAGTATCTTTGTTGTTTCAACTTGACAAAATACCGTAAAAATATTAAAGTTCTGCCGCATTAGGGGCGTCGCCAAGTGGTAAGGCACCGGGTTTTGATCTCGGCATCCGTTGGTTCGAATCCAGCCGCCCCTGCCATCTAATTCTCCAATTTGCCAACCGCCAAGGGTGCTTCATGCCCAATCTTGTCGTTTTTAGTGGATCTGCACATCCACAATTCGCCCAAAAAGTCGTTAGCCACCTTCACATCCCTCTAGGTGCTGCATCAGTAGGTCAATTTTCTGACGGTGAAATCGCTGTCGAAATTACTGAAAATGTTCGTGGTAAAGACGTATTCATCGTACAACCAACTTGTGCTCCAACTAACGATAACCTTATGGAAATCTTAGTTATGGCTGATGCTTTGCGTCGAGCAAGTGCTGGTCGTATCACTGCTGTCATTCCTTATTTTGGTTATGCTCGTCAAGACCGTCGTCCACGTTCAAGCCGCGTACCAATTACAGCAAAAGTTGTTGCAGATATGCTCACAACTGTTGGTATTGACCGCGTTGTCATGATCGACCTTCATGCTGACCAAATCCAAGGTTTCTTCGATATTCCTGTAGACAACATCTACGGTACTCCTGCACTTTTAGCAGATCTTCGTCAACAGTCACACGACAACTTAATGGTTGTTTCTCCTGACGTTGGTGGTGTAGTACGTGCGCGTGCTGTAGCTAAGCAAATGGGTGATATCGATCTTGCGATCATCGACAAACGCCGTCAAAAAGCGAATGAATCTCAAGTAATGCACTTGATCGGTGACGTTAAAGGCCGTGACTGTGTCATCGTTGATGATATGGTGGATACAGCAGGTACATTGTGTAAAGCTGCTGACGCACTAAAAACTTTTGGTGCTCGCAAAGTTGTTGCTTACGCAACTCACCCTGTACTTTCTGGTAAAGCTTTAGAAAACTTGAAAAACTCTGTGATTGACGAATTGGTTGTAACAGACACCATTCCGCTTTCAGAAGAAGCTCAAGCTCTTGGTAAGATTCGCCAAGTTTCAGTTGCAAGTATGGTTGCTGAAACAATTCGTCGTATTAACAACGAAGAATCTATTAGCGCAATGTTCGATTCTTATCTATAATATAGCGCTAAATTTAAAAGCCCTGCCTTTTGGTGGGGCTTTCTATCACTAGACTGGTCGAAGGTCTAGTCAATTAAACTTAAATAGGAATGTCTATCATGGCAAACTTCGTATTAAATGCAGTAGCACGTGAAGAAGCAGTACAAGGGAAAGGTTCGAGCCGCCGCCTTCGTCTTCAAAATAAAGTACCAGCAATCATCTACGGTGGTGCAGCTGAACCTGTAGCAGTTACTTTAGAACTTCGCGAACTTGTTAAAGCTTTAGAAAGCAACGCGTTCTTTGAAGAAGTTGTTGAAATCAACATCGACGGTAAAGCTGAAAGCGTTAAAATCCAAGCTTTACAACGTCACCCAGCTAAAAACACTCCTATGCACGCTGACTTCAAACGCGCATAAGTGTTAAATGGTGTAAATGAGTGAGCAAACTTTCACTGATTGTTGGTTTGGGTAACCCAGGTTCTGAGTATGCCCAAACCCGCCATAATGCAGGCTTCTGGTTTGTAGAACGCCTTGCAGAACAATATGGCATCCAACTTAAAGCTGATCCTAAATATAAAGGCATCAGTGGTCGTGGTAATATCGAAGGTCAAGACGTTCGTCTGCTGTTACCCACAACCTTTATGAACCTCTCAGGTCAAAGTGTTGTTCCCTTCGCCAAATTCTATCAAATTGCTCCTGAAGCAATGCTTATCGCACACGATGAACTCGATATGAACCCGGGTGTCATTCGCCTGAAAACGGGCGGTGGTCATGGTGGTCATAATGGTTTACGCGATATCGTCCCGCATATTGGTCCAAATTTCCATCGTTTACGTATTGGTATTGGTCATCCTGGTTCTAAAGAACGTGTCTCAGGCCATGTTTTAGGTAAAGCACCAAGTAGTGAACAAGGTTTAATGGATGATGCAATTGCACATGCCTTATCACGTACTAAATTGTTGGTAAGTGGTGAGATTCAGCAAGCCATGAACCAGATCAATGCTTACAAATAGAACTGACAATTCCACAAATTGTTGAACAATACTTATTGCCATCTGAATGATTTCAGAGCAAAATGCGCTTGCATTTGACTGCTCACCCAGCATTCAAGAGATTGTTCCACCATAAGATACGATCTTAGGTCTACCAAGGAGACGCTAGCCATGCTATCTCGTTTATTAAAAGCTAAAATCCACCGTTGCGTCGTTACACAAGCAGAATTACATTATGAAGGTTCTTGTGCAATTGACGGTATTCTTCTAGATTTAGCCGGTATCCGTGAATATGAAGAAATTCATATGTGGAACGTGACTAATGGTAAGCGTTTTACCACTTATGCCATTCGTGGTGAAGAAGGTTCTGGCATTATCTCTGTAAATGGCGGTGCTGCTCACCAAGCAGATATTGGTGATTTGATGATTATTGCAACTTTTGGCGATTTCACAGAAGCTGAAGCAAATGCACATAAGCCACGTTTAGTCTATGCGAACCCAAATAACACAGTGAACCACACAGCGAACTGTATTCCAGTTCAAGTTGCTTAATTCAAGCATTCAAAGATTCTAAATGCCCGCAAATTTGCGGGCTTTTTTATGCGATCAATCACATAATCCGCTTTTATTCACTTCGTGGCCCCTTCCACCAAACTTTCTTCTGCTCACACAGAAGTGACTGCAGGTTTTCACCCACTAGACCCACCAATAAGGGCTGACCATTTTCCTGTACTTTCAGCTCTGCAAATTGCGCATCGCGATAGCACGGTTCCAAGCCTTCGGCAAACAAAAAGCTGCTTGCAGCGGGATATAAACCCTCAAATCTATTGTCAGGATTTTTGAGCACCAGTTTTGTAGATGAGCTTGGATACTGCACTAATAACTCTGGGTTGAAACTGGTTCGAATCACTCTACGCTGTGCATCAAGCTGCACATAACTCACAATACTTTTTTGATCTACAAAATAGTCACGGTGTACATTTTCTTCTTTGTTCGCTTTGGCAGCCTGCCCATTAGCAGATTGCTCTTCAGAAGGCTGACCACCAAAATAGAGCTGATAATTCAAGGCCATATAATCCCCTTGAATCAATGAGCGAGGATCGACCGGTTGCAACTTTACATAAATACTCTGACTGTTTGCCAGATGCCATTCATGCCGTGCAATCATCAGTACAAATAAAAGAATACTGAGTACAGCCAAACCAATAGGAAGCATTTTTTTATTGAGTATGTTCATCATGCTCCTTCCCCTTGTTTATGCTGTATCGCAGTTAACATTTTGGTGATGCCAAGCAGCAAAAGACCAGAAATCAAAATCGTTAAACTTTTCAGTAAAAAGCTCAACCCTAAATTGTAATACAGCATCCATAAGCTAAAAATGATCAACACGATGCAAAGGGCTTTAACCAAAGATTGCTGATAGACCTGCGCCCATGCCAATAAAACCAATAACAAGAAAATTTCAAAATAGCCCATCGCAATCAGCACAAGGCCCAATAGCAGTAACAGCCATTTTTCGCGCCCCGTCTGTTTTTGCTGATTTGCGATGTAAAGGCCAAGCCAAACCACAGGCAGCAGGTAACCGACAAACAGGTCAAGAACACCATTTTGGGTCTGTTCAAACTGTAGAATGTTATTTGACAACGTCTGCAACACCACACCCGCCAATACGATGCATAACATCCATAACACAATGCTTTTTCGATACATCGAATGCAACCAAGCTGTTGCACTCCCGAGCAACAAAATCAGTAGAATATAATTCAATCCAATCACAGCTAAGATGACATGTTCATTGCTCATAAAAAGATCGGCATCAAATAGTGTGGCCACTGCAAGGCCATATCCTGCAATGAGTTGAATAAAAACAATAAACCAATGCATTCGACTAAACAAACAGAGCAAGATAACGCCAATTTGTAATACTAAAATAAACCCAATGCTATCGGTCAAGCTCTCTGTATGTATGAAGACCGCAGATTGGCCACATACCCATAAGCAGTAAGCAAATTGGCGACTAAAGATACTTTTAGCTCGTCGAATCAACCACCAAGCCACAGCCACAAAAACTAAGCCCATGACGATTGAAAACGCCTTCCAATAGGTCAGCAATAAGCTCGATAAAATAATGCCTGCGAACCATGCCCCAATCGCTAAAGGAATAACCGCAAATTTAGTCTGTGGCAGAAATTTCATCAGTGCCCAACTGATCACCGCAAACCAAGCAAATATCAGCAAGGCAAAAACCAACAATCCTGCACTCGAGTCAGATAAAATATGTTCTGCCCATTGGAAAATCAAAATACTGAAACTCGCGGCGAGACCTGCAGCTTGTAAACTGGTTTCTAATGCACGATGTTGTCGATAAAAATAGATAATCAGATAAATTGGAAGCAACAAGGCAAAAATTAAATATTGCCATTGATACTGCTCTTCCCCATTTCCACAGTATAAAAACATGCAATACATCGAGATTAGTGTAATGAATGCAATAAATACAAAGCGCAGTGCAGCATAATATTTCAAACACAAGGTCACACATATTGCCGTCAATATATTCATGCAAAGTAAATACCACCATGAATGATCAACGATTAAATAGCTTTGTTTAAAATATAAAAATAATGCCAGTTGACTGATCAAACACAGTAACGCAAAGACTCCGATATTCGGTCGATATAACCAAGGTAAAAGCAGCAAAGCCCAGACTAAAAATAACAGATAACTGTCTGCACCTGTTTGATAGACCTGACCAATCACAGCCATACTCAATCCGAGCAACAAAGCACTTAAAGCATCTAAACTTTGCTGAATCCAAGCATGCCTGGCAAAATATACACTCGTCACAGCACTCAGTAGCAACAGCAACATTGGAATTGCCAATTGAATGAATTTTGGCAACATCAACCAGTTTGCCGCGATCAAATACACGAAACTGGCTGCTATCAGTGCAACACCGATCACTTGCAGATACCGAATGACCTGTACATCTTGGAACAGATCTGTTGAAAACTCTTGATCTAACTGTGAACGATGCAGCTTTATATTCTGCTGCTGAGAATGCTGAGGAAGCGTCATTTTTTATCATTATGCAATCATGGTTGATTTATCGGCACGATAGCATGCTTTGGCACACTTTATAAAAATGCTTACAAATCCAATCTTATAACTTTACTTATCTAAAATTTTGCAAATGATTCTACGCAATAATTCCCCATCACCACACAAACAGGTCTATACTCAAGACACATCGCTTCAGGGCGGGGTGAAACTCCCCACCGGTGGTAAATTTGCTGGGTTGAACGCCCTGCAAAAAGCCCACGAGCCAATCGTTTAAACGCGATTCGCAGATCAGGTGCAATGCCTGAGCCGACGGTATAGTCCGGATGAAAGAAGACGACGTCACATCTCTATATCATTGATCATTTTCAATATATATCGTAACGCCACTATTTCACATGTCCTGAAATGTTCAACCGTATCTAAAATTTACGCGAGCGTTTCAATGTCTAGTTTAATTCAACCCGAAATTTTCTTTTCTGCCCTTCCACCTGCAGAACAGCGCATGCTGCAAGCCTTAGAAGACATTCGTCATGGCAAGCCTGTTTTAGTCATGGACGATTTTGACCGTGAAAATGAAGCCGACCTGATTGTTGCTGCAGAAACACTAACTGTAGAAACCATGGCACGTATGATTCGTGACGGTTCAGGGATTGTCTGCCTGTGTTTAACCGATGCTCAGGCTAATCATTTAGAACTTCCACCCATGGTGTCTGATAACTCTAGCCATTTTAAAACTGCCTTTACCGTAACCATTGAAGCTGCGGAAGGTGTTACTACTGGAGTTTCTGCAAAAGACCGAACAACTACAGTCAAAGCCGCAATTAAAGATGGTGCTGTTGCTGCTGATTTAAACCGTCCGGGTCATGTTTTTCCTTTACGTGCGCGTGAAGGCGGCGTATTGACCCGTCGCGGACATACTGAAGGGACTATTGATTTGGCACGTCTGGCCGGTTTAAAACCTGCAGGTGTTTTGTGTGAATTAACCAACCTAGACGGCACAATGGCGAATGGCGTACAAGTTTTAGCGTATGCACAAACCCATCATTTGACTGTACTCACCATTGAAGAAATTGTGCAATATCGTTTACAGCACAATCTCTAGTGCGAATTAATTAAAGCTCTACACGTTCATAAAAAAGGCTGATTTAATCAGCCTTTTTATTTTTTTAATAGACGTTTCAAGTTAAGAATTAAGCCGTGTATGTGCTATAGATGCCATAGATGGCAACCACCACTAAAATCAACCCACACAAGGCCAACAATTTTTTATACCAACGTGATTTCGACAATCGATGAAAAGATAAATACACCAAAGACAAGGTCGCAAAATCTAAAACGATCCAACTCAGGGTCAACACAATTAAACTCAGATCAAGATGAGGAGTAATTCCTACAAACTGCGGAAAAAATGAAGCAAAGAAAATAATATCCTTAGGATTTGAAATCCCCACGATCAGTCCTTGCTTAAAGCCCCCTTGTGCTGCTTTTAACTGCAGAGATTGCTCAGTGGGCTGTGTCATCACTTCTTTTAAAATATCAAACCCAATATAAGCAATATATATACAACCCAGTATTTTAATGCCATCGAGCCAGTGCGCATTCACATTTAAAATGCCTTTTAAAATACACACTGACAGTACGATCAAAATCAGTGAAGCAAAATTCGTCCCGACAATGGTTTGAAATGCCTTTTTATAGCCGCCTTGTAAGCCTGCACTTGCGACCAACAGCATGACAGGTCCAGGCGTTGCAATCATCACGATGACTGCCACACAATATAAAAAGTACTCCGAATAATTCACGCTGAGATTCCTTCACTTATTTTTTAGATCACGATAAATTTCATACATAAAAAAAGAGGACTTAGTCCTCTTCATCCATGTTTTGCAATAAATGCAAGCGAATGGCATCTGCTCTTAAGAATGCCAAATCATAGCTGGCTGTGGCGAGTGCCAAAACGCGACGCTCAAATTCATCCCACAACGGTCGTACCTGTTTGTAATGTATCCCGAGTCCACTTTCATCTGTGAAATGACGGTTTTTTTCGCAGAGCTTGAGTGCGTGATACAGTTTACGGCCTTTGCTTGCATCTGGACGCAAGCGAACTCGCTTAGACAAGACAAAGCCTTCGACATGGATGATATCTGCTTGCGGCAACATGGGTATTAAAATTTGATCTAACTGTGCATCTAAACGACACCAAATGGCCGTGTGTTGCTCTGCCGTATAAGTATTCCATTTTATGACTTCATGATTAAAGCGGCGGCAACCACGACAGACTGAATCACCAAATACCGTAGAACAACGCCCTGCACATGGGGTTAACGAGGCAATTCGACGATCAGTACTCAAAACCGGCTCCATTCAATCAATATTTATGGGATAAAAACAACTCGGCATGACTATACACGCTAAAACTACTGAAATGAAGCTATGATCAAATGTGTGGTTAAAAGCCATCGCTTTACTCGCTTATTCATCCAAATCACGGTAGAATGTGCGCCTTAATTTTTATCCTGTTTATTCACTTGGAGTACTCCATGAACGCTACTGTAGAACAGCTTGCACCTGTAGAACAGCAAGCGACCTCTGGTTGGGTTGTTGCCGCACTTTATCAATTCAAAGAAGTTCAAGATCCTGCTGATCTTCAACAACGTCTTTTAGACTTGGTAAAAACCATCAACCTTTGCGGTACTCTAATTGTGGCAGGTGAAGGTATTAACGGTACGGTTGCCGGTGACCGTAAATCTGTAGATATCATCCATCAATTCCTTCTCAATGAAGGCTTCAATGCGATGGAATACAAAGAATCGCATAGCGCGGATAAACCATTCCGTAAAATGAAGATCAAACTGAAAAAAGAAATCGTGACTTTAGGTGTGGAAGTGAAACCACGTGATTTAGTCGGTCACTATCTTGATCCTAAAGAATGGAATGAACTAATTGCACGTGATGACGTAATCCTAATTGATACACGTAACGACTATGAATACAAAGCAGGTACATTTAAGGGTGCGATTGACCCGAAAACTGAGACTTTCCGTGAATTCCCTGAATACGTGAAAAAAGAGCTTGAGCAGCATAAAGATAAGAAAATTGCCATGTTCTGTACAGGCGGTATTCGCTGTGAAAAATCAACCTCACTTTTACTTCAAGAAGGCTTTAATGAGGTTTATCACCTTAAAGGCGGTATCTTAAAATATTTAGAAGAAACCCCTGTTGAAGAAAGCATGTGGGAAGGTGAATGTTTCGTATTTGACGGTCGTACTGCTGTCACTCACGGTATGGAAGAAGGCGAAAATATCAAATGTCACGCATGCGGTTGGCCACTGGCTCCTGCTGAAGTTGAACTTCCGAGCTACGAACACGGCGTATCATGCAAATACTGTATCGACAAAACCACTGAACAGCAAAAAGCAGGCTTCCGTATGCGTCAATCACAAATTGTGGCAGCAAAACGTAAGCGTCTCTAAGCAAAATTTGTTGTAACGATATATAAATAAAAGCCCTATTTTTAGGGCTTTTTTTACGCATTCTCAACAGTGACTTAATTTTTTTGACAAAATAACTATATCTGGTTATTTACGAGAATCAGTTCGCGCATTTATGCTTATTCTGATCAATTGATCCGAGAAAATCATTATAGATAATTGAAAAGGAAAGCATTATGCCAAAATTAATCAACTCTCCTATTGCAACCTCAAGGCGCCTTGCTTTACCCGCTCCACGTGTAAAAGAAAGTGTTGCAGAATTAAAACACCTCCTTAACCAACAGTCGCATATTTTGATAGTCAGTATTGCCACATGCATTGGTGCAATTTTTGCCTTATTTATTGCTTATACCTTGCACTTACAACCCACTCTGCTCAACATTCTTGGACTTTGTGCGATTCCATTTGCTTTATCGCTGAGCTTACGCCAAGTCTATATTCACACCCTGTTAAATATGGAACATGATGATTAATTTGCGCACCTTGCAAAGCTACTTATTGCAACTTTGTCCTACGCTGTTCAGTATATAAAACGATTTTTAAGGCTGCTAAAGCGCCAAAATCAAAAATAAAATCCAAACTGCACAGCGTAAACTCAGTAATATAAAAACCGTACTCTATGCCTATCAATTATTCAGTTTTACTATTACTCAGCATTGCTCAATACCATCACTCATTCATACATTTTCCTTCTAATTCAGCCTACGTGCTACTTAATACAAGATGAACTCAACATTTGTTGTTTTTGCTTAGGTAGTTTCAGGAATATTTAAAACGGAACTTTACCCACTGCGCTTTTCAACATAGGATAAATACACCTTTTCTCTGCCTTAGCTACCATGACTTTAACTGAATGGATCATTTCAATCATGGAACAATTGGGTTATCTCGGTATTGCCCTACTCATGTTCCTTGACAATGTCTTCCCCCCAATCCCCTCAGAAATCATTATGCCCTCGGCTGGCTATTCTGCCTCCCAAGGTCAACTACTGCTCATTGGTGTCATTATTTCAGGTTGTGTCGGCTCTTTACTGGCGGCTGCATTGCTATATTGGATTGGTTATAAATTTAAGCATGAATCCATCTTTCACTTCGTCGATCGCTATGGAAAGTATTTATTTATCAAATCGGCAGATGTAAAAAAATCTCTAGCATGGTTTGAGCAATACGGTCACCGCATTGTATTTTTTGGCCGGATGATTCCAGCTGTGCGTTCTCTCATTAGTATTCCTGCGGGAATGAGCCGCATGCCATTTTGGAAGTTCATGTTTTATAGTGGTTTAGGCACGATTATTTGGACCACTTTTTTAGCTTGTATGGGTTTTTATTTAGGTGAAAATCAGCAGTTAATGCAGCAAATATTTAGTAAAGTTGGCCATGTGATTATTCTGATCACAGTCATCATTATTAGTTGGATTTTGTACCGTCGACATAAACGTCGACCTCGTTAATTTTTTGTTTTGGGGCTTAAATGAAACACTATCTCCTACACTTTGCTGCTGTTTATAGCATCGCCTTGGTGCTTTTGATTACCGTATTAATTTTTGGATTAAATCTTGGTGGTATTACATTAATTCCTACATTGGTGGCATGTGCATTAATCAGCGTTGGGCATTTTGTAAAGAAAGAACAACGTGTGCCTAGCAACCATGAAAAGATCCAACTGGTTTGGGGCTCCAGTGCCGTTGCAATCATCATTGGTAGCTTTTTTGTGCTGTTCTTGGTGCTGATGAATCCCAATGCCGAAAGCATTATGAAGTCTGTGGATAATGCAGGCATTGGGCTAACTGCTGTAGTTATGCTCTGCATGGTCGCCATTCATGGCACGATATTTCATATTGCCTACGGTTGGTATGCAGACTACTGCGCTAAAAAATTATAAATTTTTTTAACTTATTCCGTTAGAATTTGAATCAATACCCTTCACTGAAACTTAAAATTCAGTGAAGAAACTTCGGGCAAGCTATACTCGCTCTTTATAAAACGAAAACATGAACATTAAATAATGAAAAAATACATCATCACATTTAGCATTGCTTATGCCCTCGCCATGGTTGCTGTCGCAGCCATCGAATCTTTCTTTGATTTACCCGGTGGTTCATCTATTACCTGTCTCATCGTGGGCGGTCTTGCTGCAGCATCTAGCTTTGTTAAAGACCATCAGCGAGTGCCAAATAAGTTAGAAAAGCGAACTTTGATTTGGAGCTGTATTTTAGCTTCGGTTCTCATCAGTGTCGTTGCTACAGTCATTTGTCTCTTAATATTCCCTGAAACCCAAGCCTTTATTCAAATGGCGCTAACGCAATTACCCGCTTGGGTCTGGCTGCTTGCTATCAGCTTTACCTTATTCATCCATTATCTCATGTTGGCTTTATCTTTTGGATGGATGGCAAAGAGCTTCTTAAAAGCCAAACGTAGTTAAGCCTTTAGACTAACTTTGAATTGAAAAGGTATAGCGCTAAAAAAAGCACCCCAAGGTGCTTTTTTTAAATTTCGTCGAAATTAATTTGGTGTGTGATACATCAAATATAATTCGTTCAAATTGGTTGGGATTTCTTCTGCAAGTTCATCCATCAACTGACCATTACGACGGAAAGATTCCATTTGTGGATCTTCTTCATCAATGCCGCTGAACACCATGATTGGCAAAGTTAAATCTACCAATTGTTCTTCAAACTCGTCGGTGAACCATGCATCTTCGTTTAGGAACATGGCATCAACGAAGCCAACACTCCAGTCACCAAGACTTGATTCAACATCGGCTTCTTCAATTTCAAATGGAAATTCAATACCATCTTCATTGGCAAGATTCTGACGAATCGATTCGAGCCATGCTTTTACTTGTGCAATAATTTCAGCAGGTACTTTTTTCTGATTGTTATCAAAAAGTTCGTCTAGCCATTTATCAAAAGCTGGGCCTACTGCAATTGCACATAAAAAACCATGAGTCGCTGCAAAATCTAGACCATGCTCGTTGTCATCGCCGTCTAGATAGTCACTCAAAAGGTCTAAATCTAAAGCACTCATTTCAAATCCAGAGTTAGAAACTTAATGCGTAAGCATAGCATTTTCAAGCGCTATGCTAAATCGCTATTTAGTCTTCTTCGTCATCAAAATCATCGTCATCGTCGATGTCGTAATCAAAATCTTTAAGCTCACGTTCAAGACGGCGCTGAGCCAGAAGGTCATCAATAAGTCGGCGCTTTTCTAACGATTCTTTCGCGCTAGTTTTTGCACTGGCCTCATCGAAATTCACATCATCATCACCGTAGTTATCATCTAGTTCAAAATCTGTAGAAGACACCAAAACTACCTCATAATGAAAAAAATTGAAGGGGTCTAGCCGCTATTTATATGGGATATAAAATATTGTCAAGTTTTATTTGTTTTTTTAACAACTAAACTTTAAAAATAGGTCTTTTTTTCTTACCAAAACCTGTGGCATGATATAATCCACCCTGCGTCCTTCATTTTTATGACAGTCAAAGATGACCCATAAAATAATCGATGCATGGGATGAACTTGAAAACAACAATTTCAGCCCCACCTAAATTACTGAATTTAAATTTTTAATATCTCATTGGACAGCTTGATGCTGTACCGTCCTAATGGGATAAACCAGCTATTCACAAGATTTAATGAGACGATCGTGCTAAAATGCACGGTTTTTTACTGCCACAGATTCAACGAAGAGTAAGCAAAGATGAGCGATATGACTTCCCCTACTTCTCAAGTAGCGGCTCTGATTAGCCGAGGCAAAGAGCAAGGTTACCTAACTTTCGCCGAGGTTAACGATCATCTCCCGGACTCAATCACCGAAAGTGAACAGATTGAAGACATCATTCAGATGTTGAATGACGTGGGTATTCCGGTACATGATCGTGCACCAGAATCTGACGATACAATGTTTGAAGGTGGCAGCGAAGCGACTGACGAAGTTGCTGAAGAAGAAGCCGCTGCTGTACTTGCATCTGTTGAAAATGAACCCGGTCGTACCACTGACCCTGTGCGTATGTATATGCGCGAAATGGGTACAGTTGAACTTTTGACACGTGAAGGCGAAATTAGCATTGCAAAACGTATCGAAGAAGGTATTCGTGACGTTTTACACTCTATTGCTTATTGGCCAAATGCGGTCGAAGTGGTACTGCAAGAATATAAAGATTATGAAGCGGGTGAACGCCGTTTAGCTGATATTCTTTCTGGTTATTTAGATCCAGAATCTGACGAAGCCATCCCTGAAGTGATCGACGAAGAAGATTCTGAGATCGATGAAGACGAAGCGTCAACCAACAAGCCGACTAAAGATGTCAAACTTGATGATGACGATGAAGAAGAAGAGTCTGAAGGTGATGATGATTCTGAAGGCGAATCTGGTCCAGATCCTGAAATTGCTAAAGCACGTTTCACTGAGCTTGAACAAGCATGGTTAGTGACTAAAGCTGCTATTGAAAAAAATGGCCGTAACAGTAAAGAAGCTGCTGCTGCACTTGAAGCACTTGCGACTGTGTTCATGATGTTCAAATTCACACCACGTTTATTCGACATCATCTCTGATTTGATCCGTAATACTCATGACCAAATCCGTACTTCTGAACGTGAAGTCATGCGTTATGCAGTACGCCGTGGTCGTATGGACCGTACTCAATTCCGTACGTCTTTCCCAGGTCAAGAATCTAACTTTGCTTGGTTAGATGAACAAATTGCTAAAGCACCTGCAGAAATGAAAGGCTATCTTGAAAAAGTCCGCCCTGACGTTCTGGCATTCCAACAAAAAATCGCTGACATCGAGAAAGAACTTGGCTTAGATGTTAAAGGCATCAAAGACATTTCTAAACGTATGTCGATTGGTGAAGCAAAAGCTCGCCGTGCGAAAAAGGAAATGGTTGAAGCCAACTTACGTTTGGTAATTTCGATTGCGAAAAAGTACACCAACCGTGGTTTGCAATTCCTCGACTTGATCCAAGAAGGTAACATCGGCTTGATGAAAGCGGTGGATAAATTCGAATATCGTCGTGGTTATAAGTTCTCTACTTATGCAACTTGGTGGATTCGTCAGGCGATTACACGTTCGATTGCCGACCAAGCACGTACTATTCGTATTCCAGTACACATGATCGAAACCATTAACAAGATCAACCGTGTATCTCGCCAACTTCTTCAAGAAATGGGTCGTGAACCGACACCTGAAGAATTAGGTGAACGTCTAGAAATGGACGAAGTGAAAGTTCGTAAAGTGCTTAAAATCGCGAAAGAACCAATTTCAATGGAAACACCAATTGGTGATGATGAAGATTCGCATCTTGGTGACTTCATTGAAGACGGCAACATCACCTCTCCGATTGATGCTGCAACGTCTGAAGGCTTAAAAGAAGCAACACGTGAAGTTCTTGAAAACTTGACTGAACGTGAAGCAAAAGTCTTGAAAATGCGTTTTGGTATCGATATGCCAACAGACCATACTCTAGAAGAAGTTGGTAAGCAGTTTGACGTAACACGTGAACGTATTCGTCAGATTGAAGCGAAAGCTTTACGTAAACTTCGCCATCCATCACGTTCAGAGCATTTGCGTTCATTCCTTGAGAATGACTAACCTATAACTAGGACAATGCAGGCTTGAATATGGGGTTTTCTGCCCCATATTATGAGCATGTAGCAAATGATTCCAAATAACCTGCTCATTGCAGGTATTTTTAAATAATGAGGTGTCCCATGAATGATATGACTAATCGCGCTCCTTCACGTGAATTGCAAGAGCATCTTTGGGTCTTCCCTATGGACTACCCAATTAAATTGATTGGTAATGCAGGTGAAGAACTTCGCCTAGCAGTGAATGAAATTTTTGTTAAACATTTTCCTGATTTTGATGGCAGCAAAATGACGGTGACGCCATCTCGCACAGGTAAATATCATTCAATTACTGCTCAATTACGTTTCGAAGAGTTAGAACAAGTACATGCGGTCTATGCGGATTTAGCAGCTTGTAAACACATTCGTACTGCACTGTAATTCTGTTGATACAATTAAAAAAGCACGCTTTAGAGCGTGTTTTTTTATGTCTAAATACAATAGTGATCCCTTCAAGTATTCAGTATTTAACCCCCTTTTGTACGCTTAATTCATTATAATCCATACATAACTTTGATAGAAAAGGACACGAAATACGTGACTGAAACTGTTCAAAAACCCGAATTAATTATTCGTCAATATAACCACCTGACCCCTTATGCAGACCGCTTTTTAGAGATGAAAACACTCACTGAACAGCGCGATGAAAACACACCTGATGAACTGTGGATTTTGCAACATCCCGATGTATTAACTCAGGGGCAAGCTGGCAAACCTGAACATATTTTGGTGCATAGTAACATCCCTGTGGTACAAACAGACCGTGGTGGGCAAGTCACTTGGCATGGGCCGGGTCAATTGGTGGCTTATTTCATGTTTGACCTAAACCGTTTGGGATGGAATGTTCGTACATTGGTTTCGTATGCCGAAACCCTCATGATCGATTTGCTGAACAAATATGGTATTCAAGCTTATGCCAAGCCTGATGCACCGGGTGTATATGTCAATGAACGAAAGATTGGTTCCTTGGGCTTTAAAATTCGTAAAGGCCGTTCATATCATGGTTTAGCACTGAATATTGATTGCGATTTATTTGGGTTTCATACCATCAATCCATGTGGCTATGCAGGATTGGAAATGGTGCGCATACAAGATTTAGTACAGGATTACCCTAAATTTGAAAACTTATGCGTCGATATCATTGATACTTTGAAAAACAGTGGTTACTTTAAAGACGTAACAGTCAAACAACTATAAAAGACTTTGCTTTCTCAAATAAAATAATTTAGAGTAAAAGCTCTAAATTTAATAATTATAGATAAGGGATGTACACGTGATTGCAACTAAATCCGTTAAACCCGCGCTCCAGCAGGCCTATGTCAAACTCATGATGGATGTGATTGGCAGAGGTCTGGTCATGGCGAGCCAGGTCGATGAAGAAATTAAACAAGAAGTTGCTAAATTTCCAGTTAATTTTATTTTATCTATGAATGTTTTTCCTAATGGTGCTGCATTTGTCGCGCAAGTCACGGAAGACCACCAACTCAAACTCCTCACACCCGGCACTCAAAAGCCTGACTTAACCATTACGTTTAAGCATTTGAATCATGCCTTTTTGGTCTTCTCATTTCAAGAAAGTACCGCACAAGCCTTTGCCAATGACCGCATGATCGCCGATGGTGATTTGTCTTATGCCATCCGACTGGTGCGTTGTCTCAACAAAATGGAAGCGTTAATTTTACCTAAATTGGTGGCTGAATTGGCTGTCAAAGAATATCCAACACATTTAAGCCTAAAAGAAAAACTGAGCGGTGCTGCAAATATTTATTTAAAAGTAGCCCAGTCTTATTTCAAACGGAGCGCATAACACATGGCTAAACCATATTACGAATTTTTCTGTCCTGTAAAAGTGATTGCTGGCCATGCAGCTTTAGAACACATCCCATTCGAACTGTCTACTTTGGGTGCTAAACGCCCCATGATCATTACCGACAAAGGCGTTCGCAGTAATCAATTACTTGCACCGATTGAAGCGGCATTTGAAAGTACCGAGACGGTGATTGGCTATATTTTTGATGATGTTCCGCCAGACTCAAGTTTAGAAACCGTACGTAAAGCGGCTCAACTTTACCGCGACAACCAATGTGATGCCATTATTGCCGTCGGTGGCGGTTCAGTGATTGATACCTCTAAAGCAACCAACATCTTGGTATCTGAAGGTGGTGATGACTTACTGAAATACTCAGGTGCGCACAACTTACCAAAACCGTTAAAACCATTTTTTGTGATTCCAACAACCTCGGGAACAGGTTCAGAAGTGACTATGGTCGCTGTAGTTTCTGACCCTGAAAAGAATGTCAAAATGGCCTTTGCATCGAATTATTTGATGCCACATGCAGCAATTCTTGACCCACGTATGACGCAAACTTTGCCACCTCATCTTACGGCTATGACAGCGATGGATGCGATGACGCATGCCATTGAAGCCTATACGTGCATGGCGGCGAACCCGATTTCAGATGCCTATGCAACTGCCGCAATCAAGAAAATTAGCAATAGCTTATTTGGTGTATTAGATAATACCAGCGATGCACATGGGCGCTTAGAACTTGCACAAGCTTCTACAATGGCAGGAATTGCATTTTCGAATTCGATGGTTGGATTAGTCCACTCATTGGGTCATGCTTTAGGTGCTGTTGCTCACCTGCCCCATGGATTATGCATGAATTTATTCTTGCCGTATGTGTTGGAATACAACAAAGAAGTGAATGGCGATAAGATTGCTGAATTGCTATTACCACTGGCTGGTCCTGATATTTATGCACAAACACCGGCCAACCTCCGCGCTGAAAAAGCCATTTCAACGCTTTTAGCCATGCGTGACCGCTTGTTTAGTTTGACCAAATTACCACGTACTTTGAGTGAAACAGGTAAAGTGACTGAAGCTCAATTAGATGAAGTGGCAGAGAAAGCACTGAATGATGGATCTATTATTTATAATCCTAAAGAAGCCAGCTTAGAAGACCTTAAAACTATTCTAAAAAAAGCTTGGTAATTGCTGAAAAATAAGCGAATATAGCGAAAAATTAAGCCTGATGTTTTTTTAAACATCGGGCTTTTCACTTGCAGAACGCAATATCAGTTATTTTTTAATCAAACTGGCATAATTTCTGCTAAAAATAATTTCAAAGTTACTGACAAAATGTACCAATTTGGAGTAGATTGGCGCACTTTTGTTTTAAAACGTAGGGGGGATCGTTCGTCTCAAACGATCCTTAGAATATGACTGATCCTTGATCAACGATAAGAGGATAACGCCGTTGACAAATTACTCTGGGACTCAATCTGCAGCAAAACTGAAAAAAAATCTTGTGCTGTGGCATATCATCATTATTGGTCTGGCATATATTCAGCCTCTAACCTTATTTGATACTTTTGGCTTGGTATCAGACGGAAGTCAAGGACATGTCCCAACTTCTTATATTTTTGCACTTGTGGCCATTCTTTTAACATCAATCAGTTATGGACATATGATCCGCCGCTATCCATCATCGGGTTCGGCGTATACCTATGCTCAAAAATCCATTCACCCAAACGTTGGCTTCATGGTTGGCTGGTCATCTTGGCTAGATTATTTACTTTCACCTCTCGTCAACATTATCTTGGCAGATATTTATCTAAGAGCCTTATTCCCAGATGTAAATAACTGGATTTGGGTAATTGGATTAACTGTAATTATGACGGTCATCAATTTATTTGGTTCACGTTTTGTCGCTCGCTTTAACAGTACTATAGTGTTCGTACAGTTAGGGGTAATCTTCTACTTTGTTTATGAAGTTTACTTACTCCTTACCCAAGGTGTTTATGCAGATGGCACTTTAAATCCAGATAAAGCTGGACTTTGGTCACTTGCTCCTTTTTGGAATGAAATGACCACGATTGGTGCTTTAATTGGCGGTGCGACAATTTTGTGTTTTTCTTTCACAGGTTTTGACGCATTATCATCACTTGCGGAAGAAACCAAAGATGCTGAAAAAACCTTGCCTAAAGCAATTTTCTCAACCGCATTAATTGCCGGCATTATATTTATTGTCAGCACATATTTTATCCAGCTATTTTTCCCTAGCAATGCAAATTTGTATTTTAATCCATTGGATGAATCACAACCGGTAATGCTGGAAGCGCTTGGCAACACAACAATTTTAACCGCAATTACTGGTATTGCATTCAAAAATCTAGTGCTCTATTTTGCAGTTATCGCCGTTCTTGCTTCAGGTATTTCGGCACATGCGGGTGTATCACGCTTAATGTATGTCATGGGCCGTGATGGTGTGATTAACAAAAAGATTTTTGGTCATATTAGCCCTAAACTCCACACACCAACTTATAATATTTTAATTGTTGGTGTAGTTGCACTTACTGCGGGTTTCCTTGATCTTGAGCATATTGTTAACCTAATCAGCTTTGGTGCATTAACTGCATTCAGTTTTGTCAATTTTTCTGTAATTTCACGTTATGCATTACGTGATGGAAGAACTAAATCATTAAAGGAAATCATTAACTATGTGATTATTCCTACACTTGGTTTTGCCAGTGTATTCCTAATGTGGTTAGAAATTGATGAGATGGCACTTAAACTAGGACTAGCTTGGGCTGTTATTGGTGTTGGTTATTTAGCATACAAAACCAAAGGTTTTAAACACCCTGCGCCGCAACATAACGAATTTGATGATAAATTCTAATCAAGTTTATCTCTAAACAAAAAAGGCGCTTAAAGCGCCTTTTTTGTTTTAAATATACCAATTAAGGTTGTATGGCTTTTCTAGATTGCTGAAATTGAATTGAAATTTCTTCACACTTGTCTGGTGTATTGCCTTTTAATTCAACCGATGCTCCATCACCGTGTGACCATATACCATCTTCAACAGTCTCTAAATTTACAGCTGCTTCAAATATATGCTGTTGTTGTGGATAGAGTTTGATATCTATAGGTGTATCACATACTTGTTTTGGAAAATATGGTCTAACCTGCTCGAATAATTGCATGGTTAATGGCATATCACATTGCAAATGAATGGTGACTGGTACGCTATTGGTATTTTTTAAAATCAATTGAACATTTTGCGAATTAAGATCCGCTTGGGCAGCAGGTATTTCTACATACGTTTTTGTGTCAATCGACTGACGATCAAATGGATTGAGGAAGGCTAATTTACGTTCCACGCCATAACAAGAATCCTGCACGGAAGCTGAAAACTCTAAATATCGTGTCCCCAAGATAATTGTTCCGCGGCCATCCCCTGCATGACCGATATCAATGATTGGATCACCTGTACCTTCAATTGTAACCCCACCACTTCGAAAAAATTCTATGTCACAACCCGCTAAAACGCTGATCAAGCCACAAAGGGTTAAAGTCTTAAAGTTTAATTTTCGTATCATGTTGATAAACTCCAAAGCGAAATACACGATTTGCTTCAGGATTTCCCTCATCCATTTCGCAACGCTCCGCGGCAAGTTTTAAAAGTTGTAGTGAGTATTTTTGCCAAAGCTCTAAACTCATTTCATGTAATTTATTAATCGAGTCTTCTGTTAATTCGTCAGCACAAATGGCTTGTTCTAAGTAAGGTATTTCATCAGGATTCAATAAATTATGCAAACCCGCTTCTAAATGTGCTTGAACATTTCGCGTTAAAATTTTACGTGCTTCTAACTGCGAAGGATCAGGAATAAAACGACGTTGTTGTAAATACACCAGCCCATCTTTTTCAGTGGCAATTTCCAAACGCACAAGTTCATTGAGTACCGAACGTGGATGGCGCTCGGTGGAGATTCGTTTCACTAACATTTCAAAACTATTTTCTGACTCACTACTAAAGGGCAATGAATCCCCCCAGCCTTCTGCAAGCCACAAACCAATCACACGTGATGGCACACTAATCGGCTCCGAAACAGTCGCTTCAGTCAGATCCTTACCTTCAGAAATCACTTCTTTATAAGCAGTCACGTCCTTACGGTGTAGACCAGAAAGTAAACTGATCGCGGAAATCGTCGGTTTTTGATCGATACGCTCTAACTCATGTACAGCTTGTTGGAAAAAAACTGGTTTCAATGCAGCAGTAAACTCGGTATACCCCACACCGGAGCGAATCAGCCATTGGCTCAGCTCATTCATCAGCACCAATACTTGCTGTAAATTTTGATCTGCCTCATTAGTGAGAAGTTTGCTCATTGAATTGCCATGAAAATTAGACTGCATAAGTGAAATTTTCGCATTGTTTAATCTACTTCACAATTTTTATCTGATGAGATCTTGAGGATATTCAGTAAAAAAATGATTATTTACATTAAAATGCGTAAAAGAAACACTGATCGAGATATCTAAACTTTCAACACTATGCCACCAACCAATTGGGATAAATAAGGTTTCCCCTGGCTGCAAAATGCACTCGAACGGCGTCACGTTTTCTAACAATGGATAGGCTGCGAGATCAGCCTTTGCAACATCTGAAACCTGACTGAATACCCAATGATCGTTATACATATACGGCATCTGCCATGCAGGAATCAAAGTCACTTTTTTACGTCCATAGATTTGTGCCAACATATTATTGGTTAAGTCATAATGCAGTGGTGTAAATGTGCCTGCAGGGCCAAACCATAAAAAATGTCGATCTTTGATCTCGTTTTGACAATAACCTTTGGCGAAGTCACCTAGATCTTCACTAATCTTTTGCATGAACTGCTTATTTTGAGCGGCGTTATTCGCAGTTAAATAAATGTCATTGCTACGCTTAGTGGCTTTGATTTGTGCGACAAAATCTTGCATCAAAACAATGCGTTGCAGCTGTACCGATTTTTTTTCAAAATCTTGATACTGCTCACGATGCATCTGGACTTCAACCAACTCATTTTCAAAATGCTGTGCAAAATATTCAGGACTCCATTTATGCAATGCAGGCCAATGTTGCATCCCACCTTTTAAAATGACCGGCCGCATCTGGCTATAATACCGCTCTATAAATGTTTCAAAATCAGGTGTTTCTATGCTATCGATTGTGGATGTACTGTGGTTGTTCAATTGATTTAATTGACCCATCACTTGCAATAGCCAACGCTGTTTATTCTGCTGTTGCTGTAGTTGCTTCAGTTTTTTAAAAATTACGTTATTGTTTACATGCTTTAAAAACTGAATGATCAAATGATTTGAAATATTTTTTTGCTTAATTTTTTCTAAAATTTCAACTGTCTCTAAGCCCTCAAGACTGTAGTCCAAAAGTTCATTTTGCAGCTGTTCTGAAAGTTGTTTATCTTCAGAAAATAAGTATTGATCCACCCTTGGGCTTAATCCATGTGATTGTAAAATTAGACTTATTTTCTGTACATCGCAACCATTTTCAATATTTTCATTCAACCAATTTTGCCATTCCGCCGGTAAGGACTGATACCAATTTTTACTTTGCTTTAGATGTTCACTCTGGCTTTCTACATTCATCTTCACCACTCCACCCTCTTTACAAGTGAAGTATAAATGATCTATTTTAAAAATGCTAAATTTTCGCATTTTATAATTATTTAAACACCGCGAATGTTATGAATCCGACAAAACTCATGCGGAATGACATAACAAAGTAAAGGAGAAAGTTCATGAAAATTCGTCATTTAGTCATCGTTAGCAGTCTGTCTTTAGCTTCAATACCGGTATATGCAGGTTTTGCCGATACCATGCGTGATTTAAGAAATACGCTGAATCAATTTAATGAAACATCCAAAGAAGTATCGAATACCGCAAAAGAATGGACAGGTAGTCGGGCCACGACTAACTCAAGTTATGCTGCAAATGGTTTCAGCATGGGACAGCAACTCCGACCTAAAATTAATAATCTACCGCTTTATCAAACTGCCGATAAGTCGAGCCAAGTCATTAACAAACTGTCAAAAAATGCAGACATTATTTTTGCGGGAAACATGACTAAAACAGGTTTGATCGAAGTCACTACAGAACATGGCAATGGCTGGATTGAGTCACACCTTGTTCAATAAATCTTGATTTTAAATGTTTATACAACCGCATCAGCCGTACATAACAACTTTACTCTATTGAGCACTAGTCATGAATAATAATCACAAAATCAGCATTATCGCTGCTGTATTTACGACATTGGTGGGCTGTGGTGGATCAAGCTCCAATGATGATGGCGCGACACCTACACCTACACCTACACCTACACCTACACCTACACCTACACCTACACCTACACCTACACCTACACCTACACCTACACCTACACCTACACCTACACCTACACCTACACCTACACCTACACCTACGCCAACGCCAACGCCAACGCCAACGCCAACGCCAACGCCAACAACTGTAGCGGATAAATTCACAGGAGAATGGATTCAAGGGAACTCTGCCCTCGGTAACAGTAATTGTGATTTGCCACAAATTTCAATTCATAAAACCAGTGAAAATTCAGTCAGTTCACTGAACGAAGAACTAAAATATGCGGTACACAATAGTTCAAGTAAAACTTGCAGCGGTGAATTTATTTCCAAACGCTATCAATTACTTCATGACATGGTCATGAGTGAAATACAGCCGGCTGCAACACTAAATAACTTTGAATATCATGCGATTAAGTTTCAACCAGTCAGAGGTGGCGCGACGAGCAATCGTGTCTTAACTTTTTTAAATAATCATTCTTTCTGCGTGATTAACGCGACGATTTCAAATCCAAGCTATATCATCATGGAGCGTGGTCTAATTAAAGATCCACTCAAGGACAGCCGCTGCTATACAAAAAACACCAATGAATTCTTCACCAATTTAAAACCGAAAGCCAAAATCACAACTGCAGACTTTAAGTCTGAGAGCTTTATTAATACGACTGACACTGTTAACTTCTTGGCTCAGCTCAATACAATGGGACAAAATGGTTATAAATTAATTGGCTATGATACTAAAACTCTGGACAATGGTAATGTTAATAGCTACATGAAACTTGCCAATGAAAATACGCGTTTCAATCATATTGTTGCAGACCGTGCAGCACCCTCTACCGCTGACATATATTTTACATGGCGTAATCAGTTAAATGAAAAAGGCAAATCAGGCTATCAATACTTGCATAGCGTCAGACCAACCAATACCTTGAATTTCAAAGATTATTTCATTAAAAAAGAAAATGATACCGCGACATATACCTACGACAGCGGCTATGTTTCCCCGCTCGTAGACCCAGTGCAATTGGAAACTATGCTCAATACACTGGGTGCCCAAGGCTGCCGTATTATTCAGTTCAAAAGCTATTTCACAGGTTTACGACCTGAAGTTCTGAACGGCAAACAAAATAGTCCTAAAGTTGCAACCTGTATAAATAGCAGCGCACACCATGGCACTTACAGCTATCGCTATAAAACTTACCCAACCGGCAGCAATAGTGTAGAGCGCAGCATAAAATTACAGGAGATGATCGATGAGCAAGCTAAAGACGGTTACCGCTTAGTCAGCCGTGCTTTAGATATGAGTTCAACCACCAAAAACGGTATGCTGTTTATGAAAGACAGTGAAAACACCAATGTCGGTGAGTTTAAAGTCTTTAGCGAAACTGTCTTTGCAACGTCGACGTTTAACGACGTCTTGCTGAAACGTCTTCAGCAGCAAGGTCAACTCGGTTGGTTATACACCAGTGGTCAACTACTGTTTGCAAACAATCCAAAACATCTACAAACAGAACTGAGTGACTTTAATTTAATTGATTAATTCATGAGGTATCTCGAGCTTTTCCATGTCCTTTATTTTTTACATCAAGGACATGGATCATTCACATAAATCAAAGCAGTGATAAAAATCACTTATTTTAAGCGGCAATTAAAACCCATCTTGGTATCAACGATATTATTTTCATAACCTAAGCTTTGAATAAATTGGTTGCGGTCTGATATTTGTTTTTGATCCGCTTGACTCAATCTTGCTTTATTTTTTTGTGCCAACCCATAGGTTTCATTCACTAAACCCTGATAGATCCCGCAAACTTCCTGACGCTTGGACTTTTTCAATTGACGACCACCATACCATGAACGTTCAAAATCGTCGGCTTTTAGTGTTTTTCCCCATTCCTCAATACGCTGATTTTGTCTTTGCTGCATTTCCAGCATGCCCTGCTGGATTTCAGCCTTAGTAAAAGGCTTGATCACCTCAACCTTCGGTACAACTGGAACATTTTCTGTAGTTGCAGTGACGGTCACTGCTGTCTGTTCCGTTGTGGTTGATACGGTTGGATTAGCCCAACTCATTGATGAAATGAATCCGGTCGCAAATACGACACCAAAAGCTTTTAAATTTATAGATTTCAAGTTTTAAGTACCCATTTTATTTCTTCACAGTGTTCTTATACACATTTTTATATTGATGCTGAAGTTTTTAAGCCCTTATTTTACAAAACTTCATTGCTGTAAATGGTTCACTGTGTTCACTCCCAATAAAAAAGCCGCTCGATAGAGCGGCTTTTTGAACAGATCACACTTAGACCAATTCTTTAAAGTCTTGCTGACGCCAAGCTTCATATAAAATCACAGCAGTAGCATTAGACAAGTTTAAACTGCGTGAATTTGGTGCCATAGGTAGGCGAATCCAATGTTCTTTCGGGAACATCATACGGACATCTTCCGGCAAACCACGTGTTTCTGGCCCCATCAACAGCGCCACAGGACGGTTTAAATTGGAGGTATGCGGTGTTTCAAAACCTTTGGTGGTTAATGGATAAATGGCATCCATCTCAATACCTTGCGCTTTTAAGCCCGCAAGACATTCTTCAAAGTTTTCCCACACTTTCATGTGCGCCCATTCATGATAATCCAAACCGGCGCGGCGAAGTTTTTTATCATCCAGCTCAAAACCTAATGGCTTGACCAAATGCAACTGCGCTCCAGTATTGGCACATAAACGAATGATATTCCCTGTATTTGCAGGAATTTCTGGCTCGTATAAAACAACATGGATCACAGTTTTTTTCTCTACTCTTTAGTTAAATAATGGCTTAAAGCTCAGGCTACAGTTTCAAAGCTGAAGCATAAGTTTAGATGGTACTACAAGCGCGTGCTTATCTACGTTGCTTAGCTTTCGCATTACAATTTGACAATACCAGAACTTGCTTATCCTCTTTGCTCAGGCATAGCCTTCGCCTTGCGCTCGGGCAACGCGTTGCGTTGCTTACCCTCGCTCATGCCATTGAAGTTGTTCACGCAGACTCACCACATCACCAATAATGGTCAATGTAGGCGCCTGAATTTGGTATTCACTGACTTTAGATGCAATATCTGCCAATGTCCCAACCACGACTTTTTGTTCAGGTGTCGTCCCTTTAGAAACCAATGCGACAGGCATGTCTGGACGCTGCCCGTGCGCGATGAGTTTCTCACAAATTTTTTCTAGACCGACCAAGCCCATATACAGCACGAGCGTTTGATTTTGATAAACCAACTCATTCCAAGGTAGCTCAGGTGAACCTTCTTTGAGATGCCCTGTCAAGAAGCGTACACTTTGCGCATAATCTCGATGCGTTAATGGAATCCCTGCATAAGCCGAACAACCAGATGCAGCAGTAATCCCTGGAACGACTTGGAAGGCAACGCCTGCCGCAAAAAGTTCCTGAATTTCTTCACCGCCGCGGCCAAAGATGAATGGATCTCCGCCTTTTAAGCGGCAAACGCGTTTTCCTTCACTTGCATATTTCACCAGTAAGGCATTAATGCCTTCTTGCGGAACAGCATGATTGGATCGAGCTTTACCTACGTAGATTTTTTCGGCATCGCGGCGGCAGAGGTCCATAATTGGCTGTGAAACCAAACGATCGTAAATCACCACATCTGCTTGCTGCATTAAGCGTAAAGCTTTCAGAGTCAATAGCTCTGGATCACCCGGCCCCGCCCCAACCAAATACACCTCACCTTTCGGCTGTTTCCATTCCAATAAGGCCTGTTCAATCAAACGATTGGCTTCAGTCAAATTGTCATTAAATACCTGCTCTTTGAGCGGGCTTGCATACAAGTCTTCCCAAAAAATACGGCGTTCATCTGGATTGACGATTTTGGCTTTAACGGCTGCGCGCCATTGGCCTGAGAACTCAGCCAGTTTGCCCATGCCATGCGGAATCGAGCTTTCTAACTGGGTGCGTATTTGGCGTGAGAGTACTGGCGATGTGCCATTAGATGCAACGGAGATGACCAGTGGAGAACGGTCAATGATCGCAGGAACCATAAAACGGCAATGCGGCGGATCATCGACACTATTAACCAAGACATTTTCAGCTTCGCAGGCTTCAAATACCGCCTGATTGACAGCTTTGTCATTGGTTGCTGCAATCACTAAACGAAACTGACGCAGCGCAATGGCATTTTCTTGATAAACCGATTCGTGATAAATCGAGTTGAGATATTGACCTTGGGTTTTATTAACCAAGCTCAATAAATCATCTTCAATTTCAGGTGAGCAAACTGTCAGCTGAGCGCCCGCTTTTGCAAGCAGCACAGCCTTTCGATATGCAATTCGACCACCGCCAACAATCAGACAAGGTTGCTGCTGCAACTTCAAAGAGATTGGAAAGATATCCACACACGACCTCAATAGTTTAAATCTGATTGTCTTAAGCAATTTTTGTGCACAAATGTATGCACTTTATCGACTATTAATCGATAAATTCAGCACCACCCATATATGGACGAAGTACTGCTGGAATTTCAATTGAACCGTCTGCACGTTGATAGTTTTCCATCACGGCAAGTAATGTACGGCCAACGGCCAAACCTGAGCCATTCAGCGTGTGCACAAACTCAGTTTTCTTTTGGTCAGCACGGTAACGCGCTTTCATGCGGCGTGCTTGGAAGTCACCCATGCATGAGCAAGATGAAATTTCACGGTAGGTATTTTGACTTGGTACCCAAACTTCTAAATCATACGTTTTGATTGCGCCAAAGCCCATGTCGCCGCCACAAAGTACGACTTTACGGTACGGTAAACCAAGTGCTTGCAAGATTCCTTCTGCATGGCCTGTTAACTGTTCCAATGCTTCCATTGAAGTTTCAGGTTTTACAATTTGAACCATTTCAACTTTGTCAAATTGATGCTGACGAATTAAGCCACGCGTATCGCGACCATACGAACCCGCTTCACTACGGAAACATGGCGTATGCGCTGCATATTTTAATGGCAAACGTTCTGGGTCAATGATTTCATCACGCACGAAGTTGGTTACAGGCACTTCTGCAGTCGGGATCAAGTAGTATTCTTTTTCGCCTTGAAGTTTAAATAAATCTTCTTCAAATTTAGGCAATTGACCCGTACCACGTAAAGAGTCTGCATTGACCAAATACGGTACATACGCTTCGGTATAGCCATTTTCCAAGGTATGTGTATTTAACATAAATTGGGTAATTGCACGTTGTAAACGCGCCAATGGGCCTTTGAGTACGCTAAAACGAGTACCTGTCAATTTAGTTGCGGTTTCAAATTCTAAACCACCCATCATTTCACCAAGATCAGTATGGTCTTTGACTTCAAAATCAAACTGACGTGGTGTACCCCATTTTAGAACTTCAACATTGTCATTTTCGTCTTTACCTTCTGGCACAGACTCATGAGGTAAATTTGGAATCGATAAAGATTTGGCTTCGAGTTCAGCCTGAAGGTCAGAAAGTGCGAGTTCTGCCGCTTTAATTTCATCACCAATGGCAGACATACGTGCCATGATTTCAGATGCATCACCGCCAGCTTTTTTAATTTGACCAACTTGTTTTGCACCAGCATTACGTTCAGCTTGTAACGACTCAGTTTTAGACTGAATTTCCTTACGGCGAGCTTCAAGGTCTGCCCACTCTGCTACGTTGAGTTGAACACCACGTTTTGCTAAGGCTAAGTTTACAGCCTCAATATTATTTCTGAGTAATTTCGGGTCGATCATAGCCAATCTTAAGTAAAGAAAAAAACTGGCTATAGTGTAAGCTCTTAACACTCAAAAATACAGTGACCGAGCTTACAGCTGCCCCTTATTAGACCAATAATCTTGCTGCAAATTGTCTTATTTGGTTTCGTAATTTGGCAAACTTGGTAAATATTCAGGTTTAAATAGCCCTTTAGCCATAAAATATGGAAGTTTTAGCTCAGGCATGCCCTCTGCGTAGCTCGCCAATTCATACAGCGGATAAGCAAATACGATCCCGTTCGCGCCATAATAAAAATTATCGCTTAATTGTAGTTTTGAACGTTCAATATCGTGACTATCTAACCACATATAGTTGGCATCAAATAATGCGCTAATCACTTTCGCATCTGCACCTTTGACCAAGACATCTTGTAAAGCCAAACGTTTTTTGGCTTTTAAATCAAAATTGACATATTCGACATGAGACATGCCGTGAGCAGCATGCGCTGCATAGGTATAGCTTTCGATCGCAAAAGTTGCAATATACCCCCACTGACTAATGTATCGAACAGAAGTGGTACTTTGACTTAGGCCTGCATCCGTCTTGTCCGATAAATCAATTTTTTGATTCGGCTCAGTTGAAAATGCAATCGGATCTGCCTTTTTAATTCGGTCAGTAAAATATTGATTAATCCAATCAACATTGGTTTCAACCGTTTGAATCGTATATTGGGTACAACCTTCCGCATCGCAAGCTTGTGCTTTCGGCAATTGCATCGCAACAGATTTCGATTGAATAAGTGGAATCGCATCGGCGACGACCGCTGGCTTCTGTTCCGTCGTTGCACCTTCAACAGGTTCATTTCGAGGATGACAGGCCGTTAATGACCCAATTAAAACCACAGCTGAAACAGCCCAAGCTATATTATTCATATGATTTTTTTTCATCCCAAAATTCCCTATAGCAACAGTCAAAACCACAAGTCACTTCATTTAAGCAACCTGCGAATATCAGCATACTACTAAATTTCACTTAAATTCAGCTTGCTTGCTTTACATTTCTCCATAAAAAAAGCAGACCGATGTCTGCTTTTTTTCGTTCATGAGAATTATTGATCAATAATGTCCGTACCTTTTGGAGGTACAAAGTTAAAGGTTGACGCTGGAATAGACGCATTCACCTTCACATTATTGAAACGTACATTTGTTGTTTGACCTAATGAGTCTTGGAGAATCATTAAGGTTGGTGCATTTTTCGCACCAAAACTAATGGTTAAGCTTTGAAATACGCCATCATCACTTTTTGGATATAAGGTGTAATAAGTTTTGGTCTTATTTGGCTGAGTAATACGATAAGACTTCATGATTTGAGCCGTATTACCCGACAATAATAATGCAGGCGTATTCGCAACTTGGTCATCCAAGCTTTGGCGTACTGCTTGTTGTAGATCTGGGTCATAGATCCAAACTGTTTTACCTGTGGTCGCAATGGTTTGCTTAGATGGGCTGGTTGTTTCCCAATAGAATTTACCCGGACGCTGAACTTTCATAACCCCAGTAAAGGTTTGGTTCATATGCTGCGCACTTAAACCTTTCTTTTGAGTTGCTTTCGGGTTAGTCACTTTTGTAGTTTGCTGAAAGTTAGCTGTAAAACTTTTAATACCCGATAATTGTTTCACCAAATTGGCAGTTGCCTGCTGCTCCGACGCTGCAACTGGTGCCGCGAATACTGTCGTACTCATAACCGGTGCCAGTGTCGCTGCACCTAATGCCATAGCACAGATGGTTTTACGAAGCATTTTCATAGATTCACCTTTTATATTTGCATCAACGCAATTTGTTAGATGGCTCCATCTTAAACCACTTTCATTGACTAAATTTAGAGAAAATAAGAAGTTTTGTATGGTTATTAATGCAAATTGCTGTTTTTTATTCATCATGATGGAGAAATATAAAATAAAAAGGCACTTGATTTGATTCAAATGCCTTTCAAATAGTTAAACAACGATTTAGCAATTTTAATAATCCAATATTGAGTTATTTCCATTGCCAACCGATCGATGCACCAGCGCCAAAGTCACCTTCAGAGTTCCCTGTTGCAGCCAATTTATACACATATTTATTGCTTTCAGTCACTCCACTAAAACCAACTGCATAGCCTTGTGAACCTTCCCAAGTCCCCATATCTACGCTAAACATGTTGTATCCAGCATCTGTGGGTTGCGGTAAGGAGGCGATTGCAATACTTGAAGCAACAGCACCGTAAACATTGTCTTTAAATTTATTGAAATTATGGTTCAATTCATTCACACGTTGGTTGGTATAACTATTAGCTTGATTGAGTACATTTGCCCCATGCTGATCTGTATATGCTTTTGAACTATTTAGCACTTCTAGATCTGCTTGACGCATTTGTTTCACATTCACCGCATCGGTGTCTGCCGTACCAGCTGCCACATGAATAATTTGCCGCTCTGCACCAGCCGAGCCAACAGAAACCGTATTATTGCGATTAGAGCTTGAACCATTGCCTAGTACAACAGCATTATTTGCCGATGTGTTGATATTGTTACCAATCACATAGGTATTATTACCTGTGACTGTATTATTTGAACCTACTGCACCAGAGCCATCACCATTGACGGTATTGTTTACACCGAGGGCAATAGACTGATTACCATCAGCTTTATTACCGGCACCGACTGCAATCGCATCTTGTCCATTCGCAGTTGGTTTAGGTGCTGTATTGGCAACATTTGATTGAATTTTAATGTACGGATCTGTTCCTTTTAAGCTCAATAACCAGTCCACTTCAGTACCGACAAATCCATTTTTTATCGCAAGTTCATATGCACTGAAACCATTTTCACCTGTTAGCCCTTGTGCGCCAACTGCACCACGTAGACTTTCTAACCATTGGTCTTCATTGCCTTCATAACCATTGCTCACCGCAACTTGATAAGCACTTGCACCATCTAGACCATTGCTTCCATTCAGACCGTTCAAACCATCCTTACCATCGATTCCGTCTCGGCCATTGAGTCCATCTTTACCAGTTGCACCTGTAGCGCCTTTGTCACCTTTGTCACCCTTAGCTCCGGTTGCACCTGTAGCACCTGTAGCACCTACTGCGCCAGTATCACCTTTAGCTCCAGTTGCACCAGTATCGCCTTTGTCACCCTTAGCCCCGGTCGCACCTGTAGCACCTACTGCTCCAGTATCGCCTTTGTCACCTTTAGCTCCAGTCTCACCCTGTGCACCTGTTGCTCCTGTCTCACCAGCAGGACCTTGAGGTCCCATTGGCCCTACTGGCCCAGGAATACCACTATTGCAACGATTACAATTATGCTCAGGATATGACGAGCCACTCCCACCAGCCCATGCAATTGAGCCTAGAGAAAGTAAAATACTCACAGCAAGTAATTTTGGTACTGTTTTAATAGCTATTGAAGTTGTTTCACCAAGTCCTAGTGTCTTTTCAAATGCAATTTATTGGCTTTTATCAGGACAATTCCTTTTCTGATAGTCAGCATTGATAAAAACTGTATTCAATATTTTATTCATGTCCTTATCCTTTTTTTGTATTTGTACTCCTCTATTACGCTTTTTATATTCTGTGATTTATTGATTTATACATCGTTTGTAACAATCTAAAAAAATACCTCACATATTCTTCGGACGAAAAAAAAACCCACAAAAATGCGGGTTTTTTTCTATTAAAGCTTACGCTTCAACAGATACGTAGCGACGACCGAATTGGCCTTTCACTTCGAATTTCACAACGCCGTCAGCAGTTGCAAATAAAGTATGGTCACGGCCCATACCTACATTTACACCAGCGTGGAATTCAGTACCACGTTGACGAACGATGATGTTACCAGCAGTCACAGATTGACCGCCGTAGATTTTAACACCCAACATTTTTGGGTTCGAGTCACGACCGTTTTTAGTCGAACCACCGGCTTTTTTAGTTGCCATGTCTACTTACTCCTCGTAATTAGCCTGAAATAGCTGTAATTTTCAACTCAGTGAACCATTGACGGTGACCTTGTTGTTTACGATAGTGTTTACGACGACGCATTTTGATGATGCGGATTTTGTCGTGACGACCATGGCTAACTACTTCAGCAGTTACTTTAGCGCCAGCTACTACTGGTGCACCAATTTGAATGCTGTCACCGTTAACAAGCATCAACACGTCATCAAAAGTAACAGTTGAGCCAGTTTCAGCTTTCAATAATTCTACTTTAAGGGTTTCACCCTCAACTACACGGTGTTGTTTACCACCGCTTTGGATTACTGCGTACATTTAAGTACTCCAAACATGCCCGTGTTGTCGTGCCGGTAAAGGGATATACCGATCTTAAAACGATCGTCACTGGGGTTTTGCAAAGGCAAAGATTTTAAGGGATAACCCGAAAAACAACAAGTCATTTCCGTAAAATATTAGATGAGTATGCGTTTATTATATAAACAGTGTCATTAAAAACATTAAAATGAGTGCTCTATTTCACTTATCATGCTTTTGGCAAGGTTTGACATAGATTTTTAGAAACAATTCGCTAATATACACTGGACTGACATCAACAACATGCTGTTCAAACAACATGCTAAAGATAAAAGTCTGTTAAAAAATAAGTACAATACTTCCGCTTGATGAAAAAAATCACTTAAGATTAAGTCAATTGAGTAAGTTCTTATCTGTTATTCATATAACAAATTGCTACACTACGTCTGTAATTCAAAAATTATTGAGGTTTCTCTTCATATGACCATCGACTTTAAGCAAGATATTCTCGCGCCTGTTGCCACTGACTTTGCTGCGATGGACAAATTTATTAATGAAGGGATCACATCTAAAGTTGCCTTAGTCATGGCAGTCAGTAAACATGTGGTTGAAGCAGGCGGTAAACGCATGCGTCCCATTATGTGCCTACTTGCAGCAAAAGCTTGTGGTGCAGAAGATTTAGAAAAACACCGTAAACTTGCAGCAATTATTGAAATGCTACATACCGCAACCTTGGTACATGACGACGTAGTAGATGAATCGGGTTTACGCCGTGGTCGCCCAACCGCAAATGCGACATGGAATAATCAAACTGCCGTACTAGTGGGTGATTTTCTAATTTCTCGTGCTTTTGATTTATTGGTGGATCTAGACAGCAAGGTATTACTCAAAGACTTTTCAACGGGTACCTGTGAAATTGCTGAAGGTGAAGTTTTACAACTTCAATCACAGCACCAACCCGAAACTACTGAACAAACTTATTTAGATATTATTCACGGTAAAACTTCGCGTTTATTTGAGCTCGCTACCGAAGGTGCCGCAATTCTGACTGGTACACCAGAGTACCGTGAACCGCTTAGAAAATTTGCCGGACACTTTGGAAATGCCTTTCAAATTATTGACGATATTTTAGATTACACCTCAGATGCTGAAACATTAGGTAAAAATATTGGCGATGATTTGATGGAAGGTAAACCAACTTTACCTTTAATCTCTGCCTTAAAGAATACCACTGGCGAAGAACATGACATTATTCGCCGCAGTATTGCCACAGGTGGTACGGCAGATTTAGAGCGTGTAATTCAGATTGTACAAAGCTCTGGGGCTCTTGATTATTGTAGCCAACGTGCGACTGAAGAAACTGAAGCAGCACTAGCCGCTTTAGCAGCACTACCAGATACTGAATATCGTCAAGCTTTAATCAACCTCGCAAACTTGGCATTACACCGAATTCAATAATTAACAATATTCATCGTAATTCCCCTTGCCTATGCATATAAAACTGAATGATATCTTTTTGACCATGCAGCAACAGCTCGATACCCCTCGGGCTGTGCTGGATGAAAACTTGCTGATCGAATTGGTCAACCGAATTCGACCAGAAGATACAAAAAATACCGACGAAATTAAGAAAAAATTTCAGGCTTTCATCCAAGCTTTACTCATCACGCCAGATGCAGCCTCTACCCTGCAAAGCTTTGTTCTAAAACTCATTAGCCGATATAAACAAACCAGTTTATATGCGGACACGGGTATTTTGTCTCTCGATGGTTTTTGGGGACAACTGTTCCAACGTCTTGGCGCACATTTTCTTCCCCTGATCAATGACGAAACTCAACTACAAGATTTAGTCCGTCGAGTTTTTTATCGTCATAACGACAAATATTGGCTCGACAGTATTGATGATCAGCAATGGATGCAGCTCTTTCGATTGTTTAACCAAGGTCATAGCAATCAGGAAGAAAAAAAGAAAATTCGCCGTGAATTAATTAAGGCCATTACCGTTTTGTCTTATCGGGTGAGTGGTATTGGCTTATATCCTGAATTTATTAATGCGCAGCCTGAACTGACCGAATATGAATCGCCTTTTTTGGTGCAAAACCGTGAAATAAACGATTTTATTCAACAGTATAAAAAGCTCCATCAAAGTGCTGAAGAAATGAGTGCCGTGCTACCGCCGGATGCTTCTCAAGCGTTGGTGATGCTGGAACAATGTCGTGATGTGGTCCTGAAGATTCGCCGTGCGACCAAACGTATTGGTGTAAGTGTCAGTCTGACTTACTTATTATCACTTTTAGAACAGTGTTTAGATCGCTTAGAAATCTTACTCAACCTGATTGTTGAAGAAGATGACGTCCGCTATGTGTCTATGGGCAGTTTACTCAGTGATGTGACTTCAGCGATTTATAGCGAGCGTAGCGTGCGCGATTTACTTGCCACCAATAGTGAATTGGTTGCCCTACAAGTCACCGAAAATGCAAGTAAAACTGGCGAACACTATGTAAGTACGGACAAACAAAGCTTTATGAGCATGTACCGATCTGCGGCAGGTGCCGGCGTGATCATTGCATGTATGGCAACACTAAAAGTGCTGATGACCCGTGTCACCATGGCACCGCTCATGCAAGCCATTTCATATAGTCTGAACTACTCTTTCGGCTTTATGCTGATTCATGTCTTACATTTTACGGTTGCTACCAAACAGCCTGCGATGACAGCTGCCGCACTTGCCTCAACGGTTCAGCATCGTAAAGGCTCGAAAATGGCTCAGATTGCCGAACTTGCCGCGCTGATTATTAATATTATCCGCACCCAGTTTATTGCAATTTTAGGCAACATCAGTATTGCGATTCCTGTTGCAGCGCTGATTGCCCTCAGTTGGGACATGGCTTTACATGAACCTTTAATGAATCATGCAAAAGCAGCCAAAACATTACACGACCTTAACCCATTCACTTCTCTCGCTGTCCCACATGCTGCGATTGCTGGGGTATGTTTGTTTTTATCGGGTTTGATTGCCGGTTACTTTGACAACATGGCGGTCTATCGCAAAGTTGGACCACGAATTCAAGCGCATCCAAAGTTAAAACGCATCATGGGTCAAGACAGACTGGATAAGTTTGCCGCTTACATTGAACGAAACTTAGGTGCTTTGGCGGGTAACTTCTTATTCGGGATCATGCTGGGTAGTATGGGCACAATTGGTTATATCTTAGGTTTACCTTTAGATATTCGCCATATCGCCTTCGCCTCGGCCAACTTCATTCAAGGCCTCATCAATATTAATGGTTCACCAGACATTGGCTTAATCATTGTGTCATTCTTAGGAGTTATTCTGATCGGTCTGACTAACTTATTCGTCAGTTTCACGTTAACCATTATTGTGGCACTACGGGCACGTCGCGTAAGATTTGAACAATGGAAACCACTGGCTAAATTGGTGATGACTCATTTTCTAACGCGACCAAGTGACTTTTTCTGGCCACCAAAAGCCCCACTTGAAGTTGAAGATGGCACACAAGCCAGTAAGAACAATCATTAGCAGATTTGTGTTTTATTTTAGTAAGATGTAAATGAACACAAAAAATAAAATCAGTATGATTTACACAGACTTGAAATAAAGTGTACTGATGAGTACACTTTAGTCCATTAATTAACCGAGCTCAAACCGGTTAAAATGACAAGGAATAAAATATGCCACGAACGCTACTGTTTGTTGGTTTTTTTGCATTAATTATCAGTGTGTTGTCGCTTTATCCCACCTATTTAAATCTATTAGATTTAAATATCGTGGAATGGATGAGTCAGCACCGTATTGCTGTTTTTAATCAAATTGCCATCGGACTTTCCGCGCTAGGCGGCATGCCTTTTGTATTATTTTTCACCACGCTATGGTGTTTACACTTTGCGTGGTATAAAAAATACACAGAGATTGTTTTTATCAGTATAGGGATCTTTGGAAGTATCGGCCTTGCATGGTTGCTTAAATTTACGTTCACCAGACCGCGCCCCCCAGAAATGTACCATCTTGTAGCGTCTTACGGGAGTTCATTCCCAAGCGCACACAGTTGTTATGCTGCATCGCTTGCGTGTCTGATGATCTTGATTTGCCGACAACATGCTCAACATCGCTTGATCACCATTTTGGCATTGTTATGGATGCTGTGTATGGGTGTTTCGCGAGTATATGTTGGGGTTCATTTTCCGACAGATGTCTTATCCGGTTGGAGCATAAGTTTTATTTGGATCGCGCTACTTTATTTGAGTTACATCAAAATCAGTAAAGCGTAAACAAATGAATAATTTAGATAAATATCTAATTGAGGTGGAACAATGATGTCTGCAAAGCTTTGGGCTCCCGCCCTGACTGCTTGCGCATTGGCAACAAGTATTGCACTTGTTGGTTGTAGCAAAGATCCTAAAAATGCACAGCAAGCTGCTGCTGCACAGCAAATGCCACCAACTGAAGTCGGTGTCATTGTTGCCCAACCGCAAAGCGTTGAACAATCTGTTGAACTTTCTGGCCGTACATCTGCCTATGAAATTTCAGAAGTACGTCCACAAACCAGTGGTGTAGTACTGAAACGTCTATTTGCAGAAGGCAGCTATGTTCGCGAAGGACAAGCCTTGTACGAGATAGACTCGCGTACAAACCGTGCTTCAGCTGACAGTGCTCGTGCTGCTTTAACACGTCAACAAGCAAATTTAGGCGTGTTACGTGTTAAAGAAGGTCGTTACCGTCAGCTTGTTGGCTCAAATGCGATTTCAAAACAAGAATACGACGATATTGTTGCGCAAGTTAAACTGGCTGAAGCAGACGTTGCTGCATCTCAGGCAGAACTTAAAAATGCTGAAATTAACTTAGGTTATTCAACTGTACGTGCGCCAATTTCGGGTCAAACTAACCGTTCAACAGTGACTGCTGGTGCATTAGTTACTGCATCTCAAGCTGATCCATTAGTCACAATTCAACGTCTTGATCCAATGTACGTTGACATAAACCAATCAAGTGCTGAACTTCTTCGCTTACGTCAACAATTAAGCCAAGGCAACTTGGACAGCAGTAATAACACCAAAGTGAAATTACGTCTTGAAGATGGTAGTGAATACCCGATTGAAGGTCGTTTAGCATTTTCTGATGCAAGTGTAAACCCAGATACAGGTACGGTTACACTTCGTGCTGTTTTTTCTAACCCGAATCATTTATTACTTCCGGGTATGTTTGCCAATGCTCGCATCGTTCAAGGTGTGATTCCAAATGCTTACCTGATTCCACAAGCTGCCATTACGCGTACCCCTACTGGTCAAGCGATTGCAATGATTGTGAATGCAAAAGGTGCTGTTGAATCTCGTCCTGTAACAACAGTCGGTACTCAAGGTGCAAACTGGATCGTTACTCAAGGCTTAAACACTGGCGATAAAGTGATTGTTGACGGTATTGCGAAAGTTAAGCCAGAGCAACAAGTTGTAGCCAAACCATATCAGCCTCAGGCTGCTGCACCTCAAGGTGCGCAACAACCTACTGCAACAAAGCCAGATGCTAAAGTTGCAGAACAAGCAGCACCTAAATCTGAACAAAAAGCTACTTCAAACGCATAGGGAGTAGACTGAATGGCTCAATTCTTTATTCACCGCCCCATTTTTGCATGGGTGATTGCATTGGTGATTATGTTGGCGGGTGTACTCACGCTATCAAATATGCCAATTGCACAGTATCCGACCATTGCGCCGCCAACGGTTTCAATCTCTGCGACTTACCCTGGTGCATCTGCAGAAACAGTTGAAAACACCGTAACCCAAATCATTGAACAACAAATGAATGGTTTGGATGGCTTACGTTATATTTCGTCAAACAGTGCGGGGAACGGTCAGGCATCTATTACATTGAACTTTGAACAAGGGATCGATCCAGATATCGCCCAAGTTCAAGTCCAAAACAAACTCCAGTCTGCGACAGCGCTATTACCTGAAGATGTACAGCGTCAAGGTGTAAAAGTCACCAAATCTGGCGCAAGCTTCCTACAAGTTGTAGCATTCCACTCACCGTCGGGCAAGTTGACTGCGGACGACATTAAGGACTATGTAAACTCGAATATTTCTGAACCTCTCAGCCGTGTGGCAGGTGTAGGTGAAGTCCAAGTATTTGGTGGTTCTTATGCGATGCGTATTTGGCTAGATCCAGCCAAAATGGCAAACCTGAAAGTTACACCGAGTGATGTGGCTGCGGCTATCCGTACACAGAATGCTCAGGTTGCTGTTGGTCAGTTAGGCGGTGCGCCTGCAACTGAAGGTCAAGTACTGAACGCGACAGTTACAGCACAAAGTTTGTTGCAAACACCAGAGCAGTTTAAAAACATTTTCCTGCGTAATAGTATCAATGGTGCTCAAGTACGTTTAGGTGATGTTGCACGTGTTGAATTAGGTGCTGACAACTATCAGTTCGACTCTAAGTTCAACAACAAACCTGCTGGTGGTGTAGCGATCAAACTAGCAACTGGTGCAAACGCATTAGATACAGCCGAAGCTGTTGAAGCACGTTTAAAAGAACTACGTCCAAACTACCCTGAAGGTTTAAAAGACACGCTTGCATTTGATACGACTCCATTCATTAAGTTATCGATTGAAAGTGTTGTACATACCCTTGTAGAAGCCGTGATTCTTGTATTCTTTGTGATGTTCTTATTCTTACAGAACTGGCGCGCAACGATTATTCCGACATTGGCTGTACCTGTAGTGGTATTGGGTACTTTTGCTGTCATTAACATGTTTGGTTTCTCGATCAACACACTCACCATGTTCGCGATGGTACTGGCGATTGGTCTCCTCGTGGATGATGCGATTGTTGTCGTAGAGAACGTTGAACGTGTCATGGTTGAAGATCATCTTGACCCCGTGACTGCAACTGAAATCTCAATGAAACAGATCTCGGGTGCCTTAATCGGTATTACCTCTGTGTTAACCGCTGTATTCGTGCCGATGGCATTCTTCGGTGGTACGACAGGTGTAATTTATCGTCAGTTCTCAATCACGCTGGTAACAGCAATGATTCTGTCATTGATTGTAGCATTGACCTTTACCCCTGCCCTATGTGCGACCATGTTGAAACAACATGATCCAAACAAACCAGAAAGCAACAATATCTTTGCCCGTTTCTTCCGTTGGTTTAACAGCTCTTTTGATAAAGTTGCGCATAAATACCAAGGCGGCGTGAACTTCATGACACACCACAAGATTTTCTCTGGTGTGATTTATGCAGTTGTAATCGGCTTATTAGTGCTTTTATTCCAAAAGTTACCATCATCATTCTTACCTGAAGAAGACCAAGGTGTTGTAATGACACTGGTACAGTTACCACCGAATGCCTCACTTGAGCGTACGGACAAAACTGTCACTGCAATGACCGATTACTTCCTGAAAAACGAAGAAAAATATGTCGATTCTGTATTCAGTGTTGCCGGCTTCTCGTTCACAGGTGTGGGTCAAAACGCAGGTCTTGCTTTCGTCAAGTTAAAAGATTGGGAAGATCGTACATCACCTGAATCTCAAGTGGGTGCGATCATTCAACGTGGTATGGCATTGAACATGATCGTGAAGGATGCTTCATACATCATGCCAATCCAATTACCAGCAATGCCTGAATTGGGTGTAACTGCCGGCTTCAACTTGCAGTTAAAAGCTTCTGCAGGTCAAACCCATCAACAACTTATCGATGCCCGTAATATGGTGCTCGGTATGGCTGCTCAAGATAAACGCCTCATGGGTGTTCGTCCTAACGGCCAAGAAGATACGCCACAATACAAAATCACGATTGACCAAGCTCAAGCCGGTGCTATGGGTGTCAGCATTGCTGAAATCAATACCACAATGAGTATGGCATGGGGTGGTTCTTACATCAACGACTTCGTTGACCGTGGTCGTGTGAAGAAAGTCTATGTACAGGGTGAAGCTGCGGCACGTATGATGCCTGAAGACCTGAGCCAGTGGTATGTTCGTAACAACCAAGGCACAATGGTTCCATTCTCGACCTTCGCTACTGGCGAATGGACTTATGGTTCACCACGTCTTGAACGTTATAACGGTATCGCATCTGTGAACATTCAAGGTTCACCGGGTGTGGGTGTAAGTTCGGGCGACGCGATGAAAGCGATGGAAGAAATTGTACAAAAACTTCCTTCGATGGGCGTTCAAGGCTTTGACTATGAATGGACAGGTTTATCTCTAGAAGAACGTGAGTCTGGCGCACAAGCACCATTCCTATACGCACTTTCATTGTTAATCGTCTTCCTATGTCTTGCTGCCTTATATGAAAGCTGGTCTATTCCGTTCTCAGTATTACTGGTTGTACCATTAGGTGTACTGGGTGCGTTATTACTGACTTTCCTTGGAATGGTGTTCTTCAAAAATCCAAACTTGGCGAATAACATTTACTTCCAGGTGGCTATTATTGCCGTCATTGGTTTGTCCGCGAAGAATGCGATCTTGATCGTAGAATTTGCCAAAGAACTTCAAGAAAAAGGTGAAGATCTGTTTGACGCAACTTTGCATGCCGCTAAAATGCGTCTACGTCCAATTATCATGACCACTTTAGCCTTTGGTTTTGGTGTACTTCCGCTTGCCCTTTCTTCGGGTGCAGGTGCAGGTAGTCAGCACTCTGTAGGTTATGGTGTATTGGGTGGCGTAATCAGTTCTACCCTACTTGGTATCTTCTTTATTCCTGTGTTCTACGTATGGATCCGAAGTATCTTTAAGTACAAACCAAAACAACAAAATAATCAGGAGCATTTATCGTGATGCAAAATGTATGGTCTATTGCAGGTCGTAGCATTGCGGTTTCTTCACTTGCGCTTGCTTTGGCTGCCTGCCAAAGCATGCGTGGTCCAGAGCCGGTTGTTCAGACCAATATCCCCGAAAGCTACACAGCAAGTGCTTCTGGCACTTCTGTGGCTGAGCAAGGATATAAAGATTTCTTTGCTGACCAACGTCTGGTACAAGTTCTTGACTTAGCTTTAGCCAATAACCGTGACCTACGTACGGCTGCTTTAAATATTGAACGTGCACAACAACAGTATCAAATCACTGCCAATGGTCAATTACCAACCATTGGTGCAAGTGGTAGCGTACTTCGTCAAGACACGTTGAATACGCAAAAGCCTATCACCTCTTATAATGTCGGTTTAGGTGTCACTGCCTATGAACTTGATTTTTGGGGTCGTGTACGTAGTTTAAAAGACAACGCCTTAGATAGTTACCTTGCAACTGCAAGTGCCCGTGATGCAACGCAAATTGCGCTCGTGGGTCAAGTGGCTCAAGCATGGTTAAACTATGCGTATGCCAACTCAAACTTGAAGCTTGCGGATCAAACCTTAAAGGCTCAGCTTGAATCTTATAATCTCAACAAAAAGCGTTTTGATGTAGGTATCGACAGTGAAGTTCCTGTTCGTCAGGCTCAAATTTCTGTAGAAACTGCACGTAATGATGTTGCGAACTACAAGACTCAAATTGCTCAAGCACAAAACTTATTGAATCTATTAGTGGGTCAACAAGTGCCTGCGAACTTGCTGCCGAACCAACGTGTCAATCGAATTACTTCGACCAATACCATTGGTTCAGGTATTCCAAGTGACTTGTTAAACAACCGTCCAGATGTCCGTGCAGCTGAATACAAACTGTCTGCTGCTGGTGCGAACATTGGTGCAGCTAAAGCACGTCTGTTCCCTACGATTAGTCTGACAGGTTCTGCGGGTTATGCTTCAACGGACTTAGGTGATCTATTTAAATCAGGCAACTTTGTATGGTCTGCTGGTCCTAGCCTAGATATTCCAATCTTCGACTGGGGTACACGTCAGGCCAATATTAAAGTTTCTGAAACTGACCAGAAAATTGCATTGTCTGATTATGAAAAATCAGTTCAGTCAGCTTTCCGTGAAGTGAATGATGCGCTTGCAGTTCGCCAAAACATTGGTGACCGTATTGCAGCACAGCGCCGTTTAGTTGATGCAACCAATACAACCTACAAACTGTCAAATGCTCGCTTCCGTGCTGGTATTGATAGCTACTTAACTGTACTGGATGCGCAGCGTGCATCTTATGCAGCTGAGCAAGGTTTGTTGTTGCTTGAACAAGCAAATCTCAACAACCAAGTTGAATTGTATAAAACGCTTGGTGGTGGTATCAAAGCCAACACTTCTGATGCTGTACAATACCAGCCTTCTACTGCTGAACGTAAAGCGGCATCAAAACAATAATTTGATTTAGCCTAGCCCGTAATATTTGAAAAGCTCACTTCGGTGGGCTTTTTCATTTTTAGATCGAAGCCTCAAAATAAAAATGAACATATTGCTTTTTGTTGAAGAGTTTCCTATCTTCAATTCACCTTTTTATATTGATAACTAAAAAATGCTTTTAAGTAATCTTGAATCTGTTCCGGGTCATACCATTACACAACAACTTGATGTCGTTTATGGCAGTACTGTCCGCAGTAAACATGTTGGTCGTGACTTTATGGCTGGCCTAAAAAATATTGTGGGTGGTGAGCTCAAAGGTTATACAGAACTACTCGAAGAATCCCGTCAAGAAGCTATGAGCCGTATGATTGATAAAGCACGTGCCTTAGGCGCGAATGCTGTCGTCGGCATCCGTTTTTCAACCTCAAATATTGCTCAAGGCGCCTCTGAATTATTTGTGTATGGCACGGCTGTTCGCGTAGAAGCCAACTCAGCAAAACTCCCAGACCCATTTCCAACTCAGGACTAAGTCATGGATGCCTTTATTTTTAAAGTCCTGATCTTTGTGGTGCTCTTTTGTATTGGTTGGAGCTTCGGTCGCCATATCGAACAAAAGCATCTCAAAGAACTCGAAGCTCAAGAAAGGCGATTGGCGCATATTCGCATAGACAACAACCGCTTTAAAACTACTGAACATTTCGGACAACTGATTTCAAGTAATGTAGTGATTTCACATGATTATTTTAAATATGTGATTGCCAATATTCAGAACTTTTTTGGCGGACGTTTGACTAGTTATGAAAGCATCGTCGATCGGGCGCGTCGTGAAGCCGTGGTGCGTTTAAAGCAAGAAGCTGAAAAGATGGGCGCAACGCAAATTATGGGCCTGCGTTTAAGCACCACTGAGCTGGGTATGCAAGGCGGCATGGTCGAAGTCTTTGCGTATGGAACTGCTATTCAAAAGAGAGACATCTGATCTCTCTACTTCTCCCCAATTCATTTTTTACTATTTAATTTACTTTACACAATGTGTTTTCAAACTCTTCATAACTCACATTTTCATTGCGACAAACTTTAAAGCAAACCTCATTAAATTTCTTTTCATCAATATTTGGATCATGATAACTAAATGCAACATCTCCAGCATAAGCACGTGCCAGATCTTGCACCACAATGTCAGCTTTACATCCATATAAAGTTGGACATGCCTCTAATGTTCCTTCGTAATACTCTTTACACTGAGTCGGTTCGACATCCACCTTATTGGGTTTTTGCATCGACACATTTAAACCATTTTCATTCATTAGAAGAAAATATTGAAGTTTTCTAAATGGTTTTAAGTCAATCTCGAGTCCCGAATGATTGATACGAGCCAATTGATCTTTGTAAGAATGATGATCATCTGAGATTAACTCTGCATTACCAGCTTTATCGATTTTGATAAAGCTATAGTTGACAGGCATATATGCGCCACTCCCCTTATGTGCAATCACTTCGATCAAATGATCTTTCGCAATAAATGCTCCCGTAAAGACAGTCGATTCAACACTGGTCAGCAACTTACCTTTCACTAAAACACAATATCCAAAACATTGATCTTTGAATCTAGCCTGATCGCCTTTAAAATCATCAACAGGATGAAATTCAGCTCGCCATTTAAAATCACCAATTTTATTCGAGCCATAAGGTAATTTATCAACATCTGAATCTTGAGGATTTTGACTGTAATACTCAGACTTCAATAATCCTTTTTCATCAAACAGTTCTTCGATCGGTAACCAGCCCTCATTTGGTCCTCGCATAACAACTTCTGCACTCGCCACTTCAACTTTAGGTTCAATCTCAACAGATTCAGTAACTGGTTCTGATACAGTTCCTATTTCTTTTTCAGGCTTTTCGAGTGTTGAGTTGTGCTCAATTTTTTGAGCTTTCTGTTTAAAATAAAAATAAGCCACTGTACCGATTGCGCCAATGATTGCGCACAAAATGATGGCTATTCCCCATTTGTTAAAATTATTCTTTTTCATTTCTTATAATCTCGATACTCATTAAAAAAGTCACTCTTAAGAGTGACTTTTAAACAATTTAAACTTGATAAAACTTACTTCACTTTGGTTTTACGAATCATTTTATACAACGTTGTCGGTGATAAACGTGATACCCAAACACCGAGCTTTTCTTTAGAACCACCCACCACGATGTATTCTTCCCCACGTTGCAAAGATTGCACTACTGTTTCGGCAAACTGATTGGCTTCTAGACCATTTTCAATGGCTTCATCCTGATGCCCTTGTGGCTTGCCTGCACCATTGAGTGCATTAAATGAAACATTGGTTTTGACAAATCCGGGGAAAATCACCGATACGCCCACCCCTTGATCTGCCACTTCTGCACGTAGACTGTTCGCCCACATATGAATGGCAGCTTTTGCAGCAGAATAGGTCGCGCGGTACTGTGTCCCTAATAAGCCTGCAACACTTGAAACAAAAGCAATTCGACCCGACTTTTGCGCTAAAAAAGTCGGTAAAACGGTTTTAGTCAAATAGACTTGAGAAAAATAATCTACTTCCATGATGGCACGTTCAGTTTGCATGGTCGTATCCGTGATCAATGCACGCTGACTCAATCCCGCATTATTGATTAGCCAATCAATTCGGCCTTTATTCGCAAGGACTTGTTCATAAGCGTGGCGAACTTGTTCTTCATTGGTAATGTCTGCACACACTGAAAGATGCTGATCTGGATGTAATAATGAAACCCGGACTTTTTCCAACTCTTCAAAACGACGTGCGGTCAAAATGACCTGCGCCCCTTGCAAAGCACATTCTTTTGCTAAAGCTTCACCCAAACCTGAAGATGCCCCAGTAATCCATACCACTTTTCCGTTCAAATCATCACGTTTTGCCATTTTGACATCCTTTTAAATAACTAATTTATTCATTTATATGTATTTTATGCTTTATGTAGTACAGGCTCATTGTTCAAAAACACCATAAAATGGTCAAAATACTGACTCATCGACCGTGCATCATAAATTTTGCCGAGTTTATCGAAGCGTTTATATCCGAGTTGCGTGGTGAGATTGATGACACCGGTTAAAGTTTTATCCACCACCATATTAAATTTCAGCATTTTTTTCGGTTCACGCACCAAATGCGTCACCCCTGCATCGACCACTTGCGTGAATGCTTTCAACGCGAGCGGCACGTATTGATTTTGCCCATCGTTCATCTGACTGACATAGCCCAGCAAGTCAGTGGCTAAAGAGGCATCGATCGGGTAATGCATAAAATGCTGACCATCTTCGCTATAAAAACGTCCATATAAATAATTCACCATCGGTACAAGGCGGTCATTGCCGAAAAAAGACACCGACCACGGCATATATTTACGGGTCGTTTCACGTATTTGCTGAATAATTTTTTCGGATTCATTGTCTCCAGACTTATTCATGCGCGCCATTTGACCAAAAACTTGATCTAAAATTTCACACGCAATATCCGCTAGATTATCCCCTAAGGCTTTGGACTGACTTTCTGTTTCACCCGCGTTGAGTTTTTGATGAATCGTCTCAAAACGTTGATATGTCGTAGGTTGAATCTTTAAAGAAATTGAATAAGTCATTTGATATTGCTCCTTTTATCTTAGTTTTGGGATCAATGGATACTTCTTATCTTAGGTCCTATCATACGGACTCTTTTATTTACTGCCAAATCCTAAAAGTTAACATTCGCCCAACATCCCTAATTCACCATTTTTTTTGCTACAATAGATCTAATTTTTTATCCACTTTTGATCTGTTTAGACTATGACTGATTCAGCGCAAAATATTGCTACGACCTACGATCCGACCGAGATCGAAAAAAAATGGTACAAGACTTGGGAAGAGAGAGGCTACTTCAAGCCATCTCAAAAAGGTGATTCATTCTGTATTATGATTCCGCCACCAAACGTCACTGGTAGCTTGCACATGGGTCATGGTTTCAACAATGCCATTATGGATGCGTTGACTCGTTATAACCGTATGTCTGGCAAAAATACCCTTTGGCAGCCGGGTACAGACCATGCGGGTATCGCAACGCAAATGGTTGTTGAACGTCAATTGGGCGCAGAAGGCATTAGCCGTCACGACCTTGGCCGTGAAAAGTTCATCGAAAAAGTGTGGGAATGGAAAGAACAATCTGGCGGGAACATTACCCGTCAAATCCGTCGTCTAGGCTCATCTGTAGACTGGTCACGTGAACGCTTCACCATGGATGAAGGTTTATCAAACGCGGTTAAAGAAGTGTTTGTTAAGCTGCATGAAGAAGGCTTAATTTACCGTGGTAAACGCCTCGTAAACTGGGACCCTAAACTACAAACTGCCCTTTCTGACTTAGAAGTTGAGTCTGATAAAGAAGAAGCAGGTTCACTGTGGCACTTCAAATACTTCTTTGAAGATAAGTCACTTCGTACCCATGACGGTAAAGACCACATTGTTGTAGCGACCACTCGTCCTGAAACATTGCTTGGCGATACAGCTGTTGCGGTTGCGCTTGATGATGAGCGCTATGCGGCACTTGTAGGTCAAAACATTATCCTACCAATCACAGGTCGTGCGGTTCCGATCGTTAAAGACGAATATGTAGACAAAGAATTTGGTACAGGCTGTGTAAAAATCACCCCTGCACACGACTTCAATGACTATGAAGTGGGCAAACGCTGTGAACTTCCAATCATCAATATCTTCAACAAAAATGCTGAAGTGTTGGCTGAGTTTGAATACATCGCAAAAGCGGGCGAGCAAATTTCTAAAACCATTCCTGCACCTGCGGACTACATTGGTTTAGAACGTTTTGAAGCACGTAAAAAATTGGTTGCTCAAGCTGAAGCTGAAGGCTGGTTAGACCAAATTCAACCGTACACACTTAAGCCACCTCGCGGTGACCGTTCAGGCGTAATCGTTGAGCCATTATTGACTGACCAATGGTATGTGAAAATTGCGCCGCTTGCTGAGCCTGCGATTAAAGCAGTGAAAGATGGCGAGATTAAATTCGTTCCTGAGCAATACAGCAACATGTACATGGCTTGGATGAACAACATTCAAGACTGGTGTATCTCACGTCAATTATGGTGGGGTCACCGTATTCCAGCTTGGTACGATGCTGAAGGCAACGTATTTGTCGGTCGCGACGAAGCTGAAGTTCGTGCGAAAAATGGCATTGCGCCTGAAGTTGAATTGAAACAAGACGAAGATGTACTCGATACATGGTTCTCTTCAGGTCTTTGGACATTCTCAACTTTAGGTTGGACAGGCGACGCTGCGAAAGATAAAGAAAACTATTTCTTAAACACTTTCCACCCGACTGATGTGCTTGTGACTGGTTTTGACATCATCTTCTTCTGGGTTGCCCGCATGATCATGATGACCATGCACTTCATGAAAAATGAAGATGGCACACCACAAGTTCCGTTCAAAACTGTGTACGTTCACGGTTTGGTACGTGATGGCGAAGGTCAAAAAATGTCTAAATCTAAGGGCAACGTGCTTGACCCATTAGATTTGATTGACGGTGTTGATTTAGAAACTTTAGTACAAAAACGTACTACAGGACTCATGAACCCGAAACAAGCGGCAAAGATTGAAAAATCAACACGTAAAGAATTCCCTGAAGGTATTCAATCTTACGGTACTGACGCGGTTCGTTTCACGTTCTGTGCGCTTGCGAACACTGGTCGTGACATCAAGTTCGACATGAAGCGTGTTGAGGGTTACCGTAACTTTGCCAACAAAATCTGGAACGCAACACGTTTCGTGATGATGAACTGCGAAGAGCAAGTGATTGGTCAGGAAGTTCGTCAAGACCTTTGGGAATTGCCTGAACAGTGGATCGTGAGCCGTCTACAAAAAGCGGAACAAGCGGTGCAAACAGCATTTGCAACGTATCGTTTAGACTTGGCTGCACAAGCGATTTACGAGTTCATTTGGAATGAATACTGTGACTGGTATGTAGAGCTGACGAAGCCTGTTCTAAATGATGAAAACGTATCAGTTGAGCGTAAAGCTGAAGTTCGTCGTGTATTGCTTGCAGTAATGGAAGCATCTTTACGTTTGGCTCACCCATTGATGCCTTACCTAACAGAAGAAATCTGGCAAACGCTTGCGCCGAAACTCAACATTTCTGGCGAAACCATCATGTTGGCTCAGTACCCTGTTGCGGATGAAGCGAAAATCAACGAACAAGCTGAAGCAGATATGCAATGGCTGCAAGGTTTGATTGGTGCGGTGCGTAATATCCGTGGTGAGATGGGTCTAGGTAATGCTCGCTTGTTGCCTGTTCTACTTCAAAACACCACTGATGCTGAAAAAGCACAGATCACTCGTATTGAAGCGTTATTCACTGCGTTGGCTAAAGTTGAAAGCATTACTTTCCTTGCTGATGGTGAACAACCGCCATTGTCTTCATCTTCTGTAGTGGGTCATGTATCTGTATTCGTTCCAATGAAGGGTTTAATTGACCCTAAAGCGGAATTGGGCCGTCTGCAAAAAGACTTAGACAAGGTTCAAAAGCAACATGACCAAATTGCAACTAAACTTTCTAATGAAGGTTTTGTGGCTAAAGCACCGGCTGCTGTGGTTGAAGGCGAGAAAGTGAAACTTGCTGAGTTTGCTGATCAGCTAGCGAAGATTAAAGCGAATATGGAGCAGATTGCAGCACTATAAGTGTTGGCAATTTAATCTAATTCAATGTATAAAGGGCTGATTATTCAGCCCTTTATTATTTAGAATATGAAATATATTGAACATATATCAGGTAAAGTACCTCACACCAACAAAGATATTAATATTCCATTAAAATTAAGAAATTTAATTATCACAGGTAAAAATTCATCTGGAAAAACTCAATTTTTAAAGGCTTTAAAGGAAAAATTAGATATATATATTCAACAAAAACTATCACAAGAAAAAGATAATATTCTCAGACGCATTACACAATATGAAACAGATTTAAAGCGCTATCCAAAAGGTACTAAAGATTATAGTTCAAGAGAACGCTGGTTAAAGAATGAGTTAGAGAATCTTTCAAAAATTGAAGATGGTATTTCTCTTGATATCCCTGAAGTATTGCAATTAACCTATAAATTCGAAAAACGTGAAGCATCTATAATTTTATTTGAAGCTATGAGAACGAGTAATATTCGACATGCGAATCAAACTACTTCTGATATACGCTGAATTATCAGGAGACTTTCCCTTGGGAGATTCTAGGCAGCCAACTTATAAAAGTCTTCGGCCATTTGATTTGGTGTCTTAAAACCCAAACCCTTTTGAATTCTTCGATGATTATA
>NZ_VPAN01000018.1:0-68259 GCF_013419225.1 Acinetobacter sp. YH12097
GCTATAGACCACATTTAAGTTTAAATATGAACACCCCGAATCAGACGTATGAGCAAACTAAAACCGAGCTAATTGCTTAACTCGGTTTGAAGTGGAATACTGTCAATCTATTTCAGGACAAGACATAAATTATAGGGAGCAGTGGATCATGGACAAATCTCTGTCTTATTTGCGTGTATAACTCTCTCCTTTGACTGACATTTTCTAATGGCCTTGATCATCTTGATAAGGTGAGCGCTGAATGGTGAATTGTTGAGAGAAATCATCCTGACCGATGCTAAAACTCTGATTACCAAAACTGCTCAAATGGGCTTTTATTCGCGACTGTTCAGCACCACTGAAGGTTTGGTTGGCAATGCTTTTTTCGGTATGTTCTTGATGGTAATACGTCACTTCGCCCGACGATTTGATCACTAATTCACTGTGGTTGTTTTGCCAAGTCCCCACATAATTTTCATGGCCTTTGAGGAGCGGACTGTTTTGTGTACAGGCAGAGAGCATGAGCAGACAGAGGGGAGCAAATACGAGATGTTTTTTCATAATGAAATCTACCACGCAGGAGATTTCTTTAAATGTGCGCCTGAATGCTGAAACTTACAATAGGCTTTTTGAGGCTCATAGGTGATCAAAAAACTGAGGCTGAACCGTATGCATATGTGATGCTTTTCAGGTCACACTCAACAAATCTTTGCAGTATAAAAAACTCACTTCGTGCTAATTTAAAATCAATTAGTTGATGATGCTTTAGATCGATCATTTCAGCGCATGATAAAAAATATAGAGATTGAAAATAATGCAAGGATTCGTGGATTTTTGGAAAAGCTTTAGACTTTTACCCTCAGCATGGCTGTTATTGGTGCAGTTTCTGATCTTGGTATTAACCGCGATTACCCGAGAAAGCCTGTCTTTTCGTGCGCTGATTTGGGTACTTGGGGTATTGGTGCTGTTGATCATTGCCAAAGTGATTCGCCAAACACCGATGTTTACGATTCTTGGGCTGAGTTTTGTTGGCTGCGCCGTATTGTTTTCCACTTTGATTATGCTGGGTGTAAATCATCCGAATATTCAAATTATTGCGCATGGTTTTGAAGCCTGTGCGTATTTTAGTGCAGCCTATGGTGTATTGCGCTATATGTTTGCCGATCGCTATTTAACCAAAGATGAACTTTTTGCAGCAGGGGCAGTATTTACCCTCATCGCATGGGGTTTTGCCTTTCTCTATAGTATTTGTCAGCTGATTTATCCGGATAGTTTTGTGAATCCTGCAGAGCCGGGCATGCAGTCGTGGTTAGATTTATTATTTTTAAGTTTTAGTTTGCAGTCTGCCACGGGCTTGTCGGATCTCATGCCTGTGAGTGCGCCTGCACGGGTCTTGGCTATGCTTCAAATGTTCTGTGGAGTGATGTATTTGGCTCTCATCGTTTCACGCTTAATTGCATTGCAATATATTGCCCATTTACCGGAACGCCATGAGCCCAAAGACAAATAATGGCAGGAAAAAAAAGGACGCAAATGCGTCCTTTTTGGTATTCAGTATCTAATATGAATTAGAAACGGAATTTAGCGTTTACGCCAACAGTTTGAGTGTCAAGCGCAACTTCTTCAGCATTAGCATTTACATAGCTAGCACCAACTGCAAAAGCAGGAGTGATGAAGTAGTTTACGTTCGCGCCCCAAGCTGAGTCTGGAGTACCAGCAAAGCTAGATTCAGCGTAAGAAGCACCAACGCTTAATTTAGGAGTTACGAAAAGATCAGTTTTGAATTGGTAAGCAGTGTCATCACCGTAGATGATGCCTGATTCGAAACCAATTGCCATGTTAGTGTCGTCGATTGCGCCAACATATTTAGCACGTGCAGTGATTGCGTCTTGGTCTTGGCCAATAGTTGTAGCTTCAGCAACAGCTTTAGCAACACCGTTACCCATAACGTTGAACGCGTCAACAGCAGCTTGGTCAGCAACGCTAGTGTAACCAACAGCAACTAAGAAGTTTTGAGTTGGAAGCGCACCAACTTCTAATGCATAACGGTCGCCGTTGTCATCAGTGTTGTTTGCATTTTTGCTGTCAAGGATAGTGTGGCTGTAAGAAGTACTAGCGTATACAGGAACAACTTTAGTTGGAACATAAGCTTCAGCTTTAGCACCGAAGTTATGAGCAATTACGTCAGTACCTTTTGAACCAACTTCACCGTAGTTGTAAGCAACAGATACGTTAGAAGCTTGGTTTAAGAATGCAGCTTCTGCTAAAGGACCTTTTGTAGAGTCAACATTTTTGAAGTAGTAAGTACCTTGAACACCACCAATGAAATCTTTGTCATTTGCAGTTGTGTCGATGTATTCTGCTTGGCCTTGAACTTCAAATTGGTAAGCTTGAGCACCGGTCATGGCTAATAATAAAGCAGTGGCTAAACCGAGTTTTTTCATGATTTTATACCAGTTGTTACAAATGGATTAAACATTGAGCATTGTATTGTAACAATATATTAAGTCAATGATCCTAAAGGTTATTATTCAGTCTCTGACTCAGATCTTTATTTCATAATAAGAAATTCAGTTTTTACTCTAACTAATAAGTCACTGAAAAAAAATCATTGAGAACAATTAAGTAAGTTTGATTAAATTCTTAATTAAAAAAATACACTTGAAAAAATACACAGCTTTTTAATCTGAAATAACAATTATTATTGTTATTTTAATTCAAAATAACATTTATTGTAGTGGGCAAATTCTAACGCTTTTCACGCATTTGAAGCGATAAATTGCGGTTTTGACTGCCGATTTGTTGGGCGAAAACTGTTTATTTGCATAGTAAATGGACGTTTTTGTTTTAAATCTGAGGTCCATTTAACTTAAATGAATATCTTGGTGATAAGTTTAATACCATTATGAAATACTTGGCTTTACATCAGGTTTTATTTGATTCATAATTTGCCAATCGAGTCGTTACACAGTTTAAAAGTGTGACTTTGACCCTGATTCTCCATAGTTTGTTTTTTATTCGCCCAGCTTTCCCCAAGGTTGGGCTTTTTTTTTATTCAAAAATTTAACTTTACTGTAAATCTTAAAGATAAAAGGATTATGAATAAAAAAATATGCACTACTATGGTGCGTAAATTATTGGATTTATCATCTAGTTTAGAGACTATAGACAAAAAAAATCCTGATTTTCATGGAAAATCAGGATTTTTTAGCCAAAATTTTCGGGAAACTAAAATATTCTGCTGAGGAAGAAATTTAGTGTGCCCTAATACGGTGCATTCTGCACCAATTTATTGCAATTGTAAATATTTATTTAAGCAAGTTCATAAAAAAATTTATTCCTTTCAAATATGTTGCTGTTTTTTAGCAAATTATCTCGTTTTAAAATGATAAAAATGTGACAGATTCAACACATTTGTATAGAATTTAGCTGTATAAATGTTCATTTTATAAATTAATAAATTATTGATCATTAATTTAAATATTCCCGCGTTTAGTTGATAAGTGGGTTGGGGTATGCAACAAGTGTGGGGCATAAAATAGATGGAAACATTACGAACAGAGCATATTAGTAAGCGCTTGCAACTTGCGATGCTAGTAATCGTCTTGTCTATCGTATTTATTAGTGTTCCACTGATTGTGAGCAGTTATCAAAACTACCTCAAAAATGCTCAAGCGCTGAAAGAAATTCAGATGCTAAAAATGGTGGCAGATTTAACCAACCAAATTTCTCGTGAACGTGCGCCAGCTAACAGTGCAATGTCGAGTCAAGGTCTTCAGCGTGAGCAAAAAATTATTGAGTTGGCTGAATATCGTCAAGGCGTTGATCGGCAATATCAAGATACACTGAAAGTTTTAAAAGAAACGGGCTTTGCACCGATCGCCCAGCAGTTAGAGTCCAATTTATATCCATATTTGTTGCAGGGTCGCAAAACGGTCGATCAATATATTGCGCTGCCGACACAACAGCGTGACGCTAAAAAATTGGATCATGCTATTTTGGCGATGTTCCAAGCTTGGGATCAAAGCTATATTGCCATGCAGAAATTGGTCAATCATTCACATGGTAAAGATACCCGTGTATCGAATTATTACACGCTGATTTTATTACTGGCAGAATTACGTGATCAGGCAGGACGAGTCGCGTCCAATATTATGGCTGCAGTATCGTTTCAACAGGAAATTCCTGAACAAAATTTAGCGCGGAGTTTACAAACCCAGCGTCAAACACGCTATCTATGGGAATTGATCAATGTCGTGCAGTCCGAACATGACAAAACACCCGAGTTTAAACAGTTACATCATGCGGTACGAACGGAATTTTTAGATAAAGGTTTGCCAATTATTGATGGTTTGGCTCAAAAAAGTCTTCAACATCAGCGTTATCACATGGATGACACCCAGCTCACTGATGCAATGGTCAATAAATTTGTCACAGTGGTGGAATTGCAAAGTTATATTTTAGATTACAGTCTCAAAGTAGCTGCGGATGAACAACGTGAAGCGCGAAATAAATTGATTTTCACGCTTTTTGTCTCGCTCGTGTCATTACTGACTGCATTATTAACGATGTTCTATGCCAAGAAATGGGTGTTTGAACCTTTAATTCGTGCTCGTAATCAGTTATTTAAACTGGCTCGGCACCGACAAATGGATCAAGGCGTGATTGAACCTGCCAAAGTAGGTTATCTCAGTTTATTTGATGCCATTCAGCATATTGAAAACATGTTGGAACAACGTGATGCCTTTGAATTTCAGCTTAAACATATTGCCAATACTGACTCACTCACCAATGTCGCCAATCGTTTTGCCTTAGATGAATATATTAAATTTCGCGACAGCCAAAATTCAGGCTTTTTACATACAGCACTGATCGTGATTGATATTGATCACTTTAAACAGGTCAATGATCGCTATGGGCATATTGTCGGCGATTTGGTGATTCAACATGTTGCCAATCAATTACGACAACATATTCGTTCATCCGACTTGGTGGTGCGATATGGTGGAGATGAGTTTTTAGTCCTGATCGAGGGGATTGATATGCTCAAAGCCCAGCACATTGCCGAAACCATACGGCATGATATTCAGCATGTGAATTTCAATTTGGCAGAAGACGAAGCAGATCTCATCGTGACGGTGAGTATTGGTGTTGCAGTGGGTGCCAAAAGCTGGATCGATTTATTAGAGCGCGCAGACCAAGCATTATTTAAAGCCAAAGCTGCGGGGCGTGACCGTGTTTCAGCCTAAACGCAGCTTGATATTCATAAATATCTTGGCAGATTCATAAAGTTAGCTAGAAAAATCAATTAATCTTCATCTTTATATAATTTATTGCAGGCTTGTTGGTTCATTTGACTACCATCTTCATTCCAACACTGGGCTTGGGTAATTTTGCCTAAATCGTACTGAAGCACCGCTTCAGGTTGCCCATTGTCATACCAAATTTTATAACTGTTATGACGAACGCCATTACGATAATAACCTTGGCGTTCTAGTTTGCCGTTTTCAAACCACATTTTCAGCTCGCCAATCAATTTATTGTTTTGAAAATTGGCATAGGTCCACGGTTTACCATTACTGTACCAGCGTTGGCGCAGGCCATGCTCGATACCATTTTTATAATTTTGAGAAAAAGCCAGTTGGCCATTCGGATGCCAAATTTTGTAATCCCCCTGAGATTCACCATTGATGATGCTACTTTCTTGCTCTTTTATCCCATTGGCAAACCAAAACTCGAGTTTGCCTTCGTACTCCCCATTTTTATAGGCAATGCGGCTACGGGATTTGCCGTTGGGGAAGAAACTTTCAAATACGCCTGAGCCTTGAATACCATCTGGAAAGTGAATTAGATGTTCACATTCACCATTTTTAATTTTGCTGTTGCTCAGAAAGATGGTGGTTAGGGCATTGCCATTGGCATAGACATATTGATTTTCATAGATCCCTTTGTGTGAAGTCGGGGTACTGAGGGCTTTACACTGCGGCTTATCTTTCCATGGGCTAAGATCAGGGTCTTCTTGTGAGACAAACAGCACCATGTATTCGTTTAGATAGCCATCGGCAAAGCTATATATTGGACATAATAAGAGACTGAAACTTAAGATAAATTTATTCATTGTTAGTATGCTTTTATATTTTAAAAAGTTAAAAATTATTCGTTGTTGAGTCCACGATAGGCGTCATCATAAGGATGTTTTGTTTAAAAATAAATAGTCGATATGCTAAGTTTGGAACAGATACAAGACTGTTGAAAAGTACACAATTCAGGTTTGAACTTCATCTTATACTGTGGACTTTAAACGCCATAAAAATAGTGCAATGAAAAAAATATATCTATCGTTGATGACTGTCCTGAGTTTGACAGCATGTACAGCAAATGAAGGCATGTTGGATTCATCTCAACACTTAAAACAAACGGCTCAAGCCAATTTAGCAAATTCACGGGTGAGTGAAATTCCGTCTTTATTTAATCAAGCACAGACACAGGCGGTATTTGTCACATTTGATGGTCAGAGCATGAGCCATTATGGCAATGACTTACAGCGCGCCCAGACAGCATACATTCCTGCATCTACCTTTAAAATGTTAAATGCTTTAATTGGTTTGCAGCATCAGAAGGCGACAACCACTGAAGTTTTTAAATGGAAAGGTGAAAAACGTGCTTTCCCGTCATGGGAAAAAGACCTGACTTTGGGTGAAGCGATGCAAGCGTCTGCGGTGCCTGTTTATCAGGAACTGGCAAGGCGAATAGGTTTGGCGTTAATGCAACAAGAAGTCAAACGGGTCGGTTTTGGCAATGCCAATATTGGCAAACAGGTGGATAATTTTTGGTTGGTTGGGCCGTTAAAGATTACGCCCGAGCAAGAAGCCAAATTTGCGTATCAGCTTGCGACAGAGAAATTACCGTTTGATGTCGCGGTACAAAAGCAAGTCAAAGACATGCTTTATATTGAAAGTCGTGGCGATGCGAAGTTGTATGCCAAGAGCGGTTGGGGTATGGATGTGGAACCTCAAGTCGGTTGGTATACCGGTTGGGTGGATGATGGTCATGGCAAGATCACGGCGTTTAGTTTGAATTTGCAGATGGCGGCAGGGGATGATGTGGCGGAGCGTAAGCAGTTGACGTTGGATGTATTGGATAAGTTAGGCGTGTTTCATTTTTTACGTTAATTTTTTGAATTTTGAATTTTGAATTTTGAATTTTGAATTTTGAATTTTGAATTTTGAGTTTGCACGTCCTTACTTTGCATTGGGTTTGAGTTTCCATTGCGTAGGAGATTCCTACTTTTGAAAGCACAAAAGTAGGCAAAATGCTTTTGTTTGACTGAGGGCACATCCGTGCTGCCCCAGTCAAACAGGCGACATCCATGTCGCCGTCATGTGATTGAATTTATTGTTTTTTGCAGATATAAAGGATATAAGTTATTAATATTTCAAGACAATGAACCAGTCTCAAGAACAACGTTTAGAAGATATTTTTAGAACAAATGATAATAATGGGATCGCAATTGCGATTACTGGGTCTTGGGGAGTTGGGAAAACTTTCTTCTGGAATAGCTTTTTAAAAGTTCAATCAATCAAAGAACAGGAAAGGAAGTATTTACCACTGTCCGTAAGGCTTATGCATAAGAATTTTTTTGATAAAAAATATGCTTATGTTTCTTTGTTTGGTATAGAAAATTTATCTGATCTTAAAGCTGCTATATCCACAAATATGAGTAGTAATTACTTTAATCAAGAGTCCACAAAGAACTTTGAAATACCTACATTCATCAAAAAGGGACTTACAGCTTTAAGAGAGGTTAAGCTAACGAGCAGCGAATATGGAATTAGTTCTTCTGCACGAATTTTTGAATCCGTGTTATATGCTCAAGTTAAAGATGCGATTATCTGCTTTGATGACTTTGAACGTATGTCAAACAAGCTTGATATAAAAGATGTCATGGGCTTGGCAAATCAGCTTAAACTAGAAAGAAATTGTCAGGTCGTTTTGATTTTAGATGAAGATAAAGCTGAAGGAGAGAATAAGAAAAAATATGCTGAATATAAAGAAAAGTTGATTGATGAAACCATAAAAATTACATCTGTTGAACCTTTGATTCGTGCAAATACAAAAGATATAGATGATGATTTAGTTAATTTGATGATTAAATTTGCTGAAGAGTTAGAGATTCATAATTTTAGATTTTTTCAAAAAGTCATAAAATTGTATAGCCAGTTTCTAGATCAACTACCTAAAGTGGTGGCCGATTCCACTAAACTAATTATTCTAACTAGAATTCTACAAGGTTATTTCATTTCTGATTTTGGTGTTAAATATGATTTTCAATGGGAAGATATCCAATTGGTTCTCGAAGATAATCAAAAAGATTGGTCTGAGAGGAAAGTTAAAACATATAAAGCATTACAGAATATTTCGTACAATTTTATACATTCTGATGTATGGCTTAGTGAGTTCAAAAAATGGTTTGATCAAGTAGATGAACTGGATTTCGGTTTATTAAAAGAGTTAGCTAGTTCTGAATTGATATCCGAAAAAAATAATGACTATACAAAAAGTTTTCATGCAATAACTAAGAAATTTTGGAAGTTGCAAGCAGATGAAAATTTTCCTAAAGATTTATTTGAAATAACAAAAAAAGTAATAGGCTTAGAAAATTTAGGAAATATAAGTTTTGCAATTAAACTTCTAGAGCTATTTGGGCATTCCGATCAAGCGATCGAATTAGAATGTATTACATGTGAGTGGATACATGAACAAATGATTAGAAATAGAAGATCATTTATAGGTATAAATCAATTAGGTGAAATTAGACCCGTTTTTGAAGATTATATTGAAAAATTTGAGTTGAGTTCTGAACATTTACCAATTCTAGTTGATGCTGTTTTTAAAATATTTGTTAATGGCGCTGGAAGTAGTGAGGATGAGTTATCCGTAGAAAAAGCGAATAAACAACAATGGAAAGAACTGTTATTTATTCAAATCCTCCAAGATGAAAGATTTAATGATATTAATAGTAGCTATATAGTAAAAAAAATACTCGAAAGGCCTACTGCCTCAAATTTTAAAGCTTCTTTTAGAACAATGATCACTGAAATCTATGAAGAAAAAGGAAAAGAATCTGAATTTTATAAAAATTATATGGATTATCTGATAACTCGACTAGAGAACTAAATCTCCCCCTAACCCTGAGCCATATATGGCGCAAGGAAAAAAAGAGGGGAAACTCCACTGAATTAATAATGGGATACCCCCTCCTTTATTAAAGGAGGGTTGGGGAGGATTCAATTACTTCAACATCGGCTTTAAGAACTTCGCTGTATGTGACACTTTATTCTTCGCCACTTGCTCTGGCGTACCTTCCGCAATAATCATACCGCCACCTGCACCACCTTCAGGGCCTAAATCCACAATCCAATCGGCCGTTTTAATCACATCCAAATTATGCTCAATCACCACGATGGTATTGCCCTTATTACGTAGCTCATGCAGGATGTCGAGTAACTTGGCAATATCATGGAAGTGCAGACCTGTCGTCGGTTCATCAAGCACGTACAAGGTTTTGCCTGTATCACGTTTCGCCAACTCACGTGCCAATTTCACACGCTGCGCTTCACCACCTGAAAGTGTGGTTGCAGACTGACCCAAACGGATATAGCCCAAGCCCACTTGGTTCAAGGTTTCCAAACGACGGTGAATCACAGGAATAGCATCAAAGAAATGCATCGCATCTTCAACCGTCATTTCTAAGACATCTGAAATGTTACGACCTTTATAACCAACTTCTAACGTTTCGCGGTTATAGCGCTTGCCGTGGCAGGCATCACAAGGCACATACATATCAGGTAAGAAGTGCATTGCAACCTTAATCATACCGTCGCCTTCACAGGCCTCACAGCGACCGCCTTTCACGTTAAACGAGAATCGACCTGCAGCATAGCCACGTGCTTTGGCTTCAGGGGTTTGCGCAAACAGTTCACGAATTGGGGTGAACAAACCGGTGTAAGTTGCTGGGTTTGAACGTGGTGTACGACCAATTGGGCTTTGGTCAATATCGACGACTTTATCGAGGAACTGTAAGCCATCAATCGAGTCAAATTTTTCCGCAGTCAGTGTGGTTGCACCGTTCAATTGAGTTGCTGCAAGCGGCAATAATGTCCGGTTAATCAGCGTCGATTTACCTGAACCTGATACACCCGTTACACAAGTCATTACACCTAGAGGAATAGTCAAATCGACATTTTTCAGGTTATGACCCGCAGCACCCATCAACTTGATTTGTTCTTCAGGTTTGGGTGGTTGTACACGTTGTTTAGGCACTTCAATTTTTAACTTGCCTGATAAATACTGACCTGTCAGTGAGTCAGGATTTGCCAAAATTTCATCATACGTCCCTTCGGCAATCACATGACCGCCATGCACACCTGCACCAGGGCCGATATCAATAATATGGTCGGCCGCTCGAATGGCATCTTCATCATGCTCAACGACGAGCACGGTATTACCAAGGTCACGTAGGCGAACTAAGGTTTCAAGCAAGCGGTCATTATCACGCTGATGTAGACCAATTGAGGGTTCATCGAGGACATACATCACGCCCATAAGGCCCGCACCAATTTGTGAAGCCAGACGGATACGCTGTGCTTCACCACCCGACAGTGTTTCTGCCGAGCGCGATAAACTTAAATAATTCAAACCGACAGAGACTAGGAAGTGCAAACGTTCACGGATTTCTTTGAAAATCTTGTCGGCAATTTCGCCTTTGGCACCGCTTAAGTTGAGATCTTGATAATAGCTTTCAGCATCGCCAATTGACATTTTGGTGATCTGGGCGATGGTCTTATCTAAAATTTTCACATTACGTGAGATTTCATTCAGACGAGAACCATCACAGGCATCACAAGCGGCATTCGACAAATACTGTGCTAAATCTTCACGTACATAGTTGGATTCGGTTTCACGGTAGCGACGTTCTAGGTGCGGTAGAATCCCTTCAAAGGCTTGCACGCGTTTGTGCGAACGACCACGTTCATCGATATAACTCAGGTCAACTTTTTCTTTACCTGTCCCATACAGAAATTTCTTTTTGGTGTCGGCATCGAGTTCATTCCACGGTGTATCTAAAGAATAACCAAAATGATCTGCCACTTTTTGGATCATGCTATAGTAATACGGACGTTGACGGTCCCAACCGCGAATCGCCCCTTGGCTAATCGAAACTTCATTATTGGGAATCAATTTGTCAGCACTAAAATGGCTGCGTGTGCCTAAACCATCACAAACAGGGCAGGCACCGAATGGATTGTTGAAGGAAAATAGCCGTGGTTCAAGTTCACCAACGGCACGTTCACATTCAGGGCAAGAGTGCTTAGCAGAAAATACGCGATCTTCTTGTTCGCCTTTCATCCACGACAAAATGGCAATATCGCCGCCCATGCGTAAAGCCGTTTCAAAGCTTTCTGCAATACGGTTACCGAGGTCATCACGAACTTTAAAACGGTCAACAACGACTTCGATGGTGTGCTTTTTCTTTTTGTCTAATTCGGGTGGTGTGTCGATATCAATGACTTCACCATCGACACGGGCACGGACGAAACCCTGACCTTGTAATTGTTCGAACAAGTTGGTGTATTCACCCTTACGGTCGCGGACCACAGGGGCAAGCAACATAAGTGCCGTACCTTCTTCTAGACCTTTGACGGTATCGACCATTTCAGACACAGTCTGAGCCACCATCGGTAGATCATGTTCAGGACAGTATGGCGTGCCGACACGGGCATAGAGCAGACGTAAATAATCGTAAATTTCGGTGATTGTCCCCACCGTCGAGCGTGGGTTATGGCTAGTTGATTTTTGTTCAATGGCAATCGCGGGACTCAAGCCTTCAATCGAGTCGACTTCGGGCTTTTCCATTTGCGAAAGGAATTGGCGCGCATAGGCAGATAAGGACTCGACATAGCGACGTTGACCTTCAGCATACAAGGTATCAAAAGCCAAAGAGGACTTCCCTGAACCAGAAAGACCCGTAATGACCACAAACTTGTCGCGTGGAATATCGAGTGACACATTTTTTAAGTTATGGGTACGTGCGCCTCGAATACGGATATGGCTTTGGCTCATGCAAGGGGTCCTAAAAGATTCATCGAAAAACCTATATATGATAGCGCATGAAAAATGTTCAAGTGTAATTTAAACCTAGATTTATGCGTGACTTTGTGAGAAAAATGGCCGAATCAAAATATAGCTGTCTGTGCCGATGCCCTAAAACATCCGCAAATCAGCAATCTAGGACTTTTAACATGAAATGGCAACTTCATCTCAATCCAACATTAGGTGTGATGGGTTTATTGATGTGTAGTGTGTTTTTGAGTGCATGTACCCCGAACCACACACCGAAAGCGCAAAAATATGACAGCTTAGAACAAGCAACTTTGGCGCTGAATACCGAAAGTGAAAAAATTGATCTATATATTGCGAAATTAGGTCAAGCCAAAACAGAAGCTGAAAAAAAGCATCTGGCTTGCGAAAAAATTCCTCAACAGTTTGATTTGGTTTTGGCAATTGTTGAAAACAATCAACATTTGATGAGTGCTGAAGATTTAAAAGTTCAAGCGCAGTTTAAGCAAATGGCTGAGCAACAAAAGGCGCGCTTTACATCTAGCCTGTGGTGTAAAGGTGCATAAATATAAAAGCGCTGTGACTGTTTTGAGTTCATCGTTTAAATCTCCTGTGTCATGCGCATAACAATCCATTGGAAAATCTCAGGACTATCGCAGAAAAGGCGTAAAATGCAGTTTTCTCGAAACTATAGAATGCCATGTTGTCCTTATTTCTCAAAAGCTTAATGGGTGCCTTTGTTGTGGTATTAATTGCTTTGCTGTCTAAAAGTAAGGCGTTTTATATTGCAGGTTTGGTTCCATTGTTTCCGACTTTTGCGTTGATTGCTCATGTAATTGTGGCAAATGATCAGGGTGCAGCCGCATTACAAAAAACTGCACTGTTTGGACTCTGGTCTCTCATCCCGTATTTCATTTATTTATTGATGGTGTACCTGCTCGCAACACGTGTAAGTTTAACGGCATGTTTGAGTGTAGCAACGTTGAGTTGGGTGCTTGCTGCGGCTGTTTTGATTTATGCATGGCAGAGTTTTCAGTAAGCATCAAAAGCCTATATCGATGCTGATTTAGATCAATTTTTTATGGGTTCTAGATCATTTATAAAACTATAGATTTGGCTAAAATTATGATGAATTTCCAATCGTTAAATGTGTGATTTTAAATGTAAGTATTTGAATAATTAATTATAATTCTGACAGAACAGCAAATAATCATGATAAGAGCAAATAATGTTAAAACAATTTTGGGTGATCATCAGCCTCATGTTTTCAAGCCAAATCCTGTGGGCTGAAGACAGTCAAATCCTCGCGTTTGAACAGTTTATTGACCCTGCAGCCGAGCAGCGTTATAGCGTGAGCGTGCCTGCGGTCGCACAAAATGAACAGCTATGGTCTGTGGTATATATGGTGCTACAAACCAACCAAGTTCCTGACAATACTGTTCTGGACTTTAAAGTCGTTCCCCAAGGCTTATTGTTGAAAAATAATCCTGCACAAAAAATACAAGAGTATGCTTTTGACGGCGTACAGTTGGCACAGAAAAAAGACTATGTTCTGTCCCAATTTTCCGATTTGAGTGAACAACTGAAAGATCAAACGGGCAAGAAAGTGCAGGATGCATCGCTCTTTGATACCAGTCGTGCCCATGTATATGCTCGCGTCGAAGATTGGGTGCCTGACTATAATGCACAAGCAACTCAACTGAATATTGAACTGGGTAAACTCAATGAAATGCAGGTGAAAGGGCTGTATTTCATTTTAGGCAAAGGTGAAAAGCCCAAAGATTTATTGGCCATTGCTCAACTTGATCCGATGATCAAATCACAATTTCATTCAGAAGAGATGCAGGAACGCAAAGCAGCACGCAGTGAGTTGCGTGAAGCTCGTTTTGCGATTTTTTGGGTGATTATCGCGATGGGGATTTTCCTCGGATGGTATCGTTTTAAACGCTAATGCCTGAAATGATCGTGCAAGGTCATTTGAACCGAATCCAACTGTATAAAAAAGGATCTAAAAGCAATTTTAGATCCTTAATTTTTTATACAGTTTAAATCAAAGGTTTATTCTACAGGCCATGTCCGCTGTTGATACGCGCTGTCCCAGAACATCCATTCTAATTTTGCGCCGTTCGTATAAGCCGCATGCATTTTTTCACGTGTATCTGCATCGCAGCGAGCCGCCACTCGATCAATAGTTTGAATCACGTTTTGCACAGCAGTATTGAAGTCTTCACCTGAGTAGGTGTCGATCCATGCTTGGTAAGGGTTATTCGGCACAGATTGGCTGACAATGGCTTTGCCGACTTCAGCATAGATCCAAAAGCAAGGCAGGAGTGAGGCAAGGACCACAGGGTAACTTTCTGACCATGCTGTCGCTGTTAGAAATGAAGTGTAATGATGGCAGGCAAGGGTCAGTGGAGTATTTCCAAACTGTTCTTTGCTAATGTTGAAACCTTGCATAAAGTCATTGTGCAGACTGCGTTCCACCACGATGGCAATTTTTGCCGCTTCAGAAAACTGAATCACATCGTCGGCATCAAATGCCTTGGCTGCACACACTGCAAGTGCACGACCATAGGCCAATAAATAATGGGCATCCTGAATGACATAGTGACAAAAGGCGTCGCGGCTTAAGCTGCCCTGAGCCAATTCCTGATTAAACGGTAGATGGAGTATCTGCTGATATAACGCGGTATTACGTTGCCAAACTTCTTCAGAAAAACGCATTGAACATTCCTGTCGTTAAAAATGAAAGACGGGTCTACACCATGATGCGATGTAATTGAGAGACTCCATCTTAGAGTGTTTATTCAAAATGTAACGAATAATTTTTGGTTTCAATCCTGAAAAGCGGCATAATTGCGCCATAAACTTAGCTTCAAACTGGGTATTCCCTCATTTTGAAATCTTATTGAATGAATAGGTCGATCTATCATGATGAAACATTTTGGTTTCTCAATCGTCTTTACAATCGTGTGTCTTGCCATTTCTGCATATTGGGGTCTGAATCATGGCCCAAATGCAGGTGTGCAAGCCATGCTGACAGCACTGACCATTACTGCAATTTTGGCAGTGATGGAAGTATCATTATCATTTGATAACGCTGTAGTGAATGCATCGGTACTCCGTGGTTGGGATCATTTCTGGAAAATGATTTTCTTAACTGTCGGGATCGTGATTGCTGTATTCGGTATGCGTTTGATTTTCCCAATCGTCATTGTTGCTGTAACGGCTGACATGGGCGCTATGGAAGTGGTGCAATTGGCATTGAATAATCCAATTGAATACTCTGCAAAATTGATGGCACATCATGCAGAAATTGCGGCCTTTGGTGGTGCTTTCTTATTGTTGGTATTCCTGAACTTCTTCTTAGATGAAGGGAAAGATACCCATTGGTTCCGTTGGCTAGAGCGCCGTTTGGCCAATCTTGCAAACGTTCCTGCGATGTCCGTGTTTATTGCCCTAATTGCGTTATTGGTAATGGCAGCAAACGTGGCCGAAGCCTCTCGTCTAGCGGTAGTGATGGCGGGTATCTGGGGGATCGTGGTGTATATCGGTGTCCAAGTACTGAGTCATTTATTGGGTGGTGAACCTGAAGTTGATGAAAACGGTAATGCGGTTGGACATGACGCAAATGGCGTACCGACGGGCGTGATCAAAGCAGGTTTTGGTGGTTTCCTTTACCTTGAAGTACTCGATGCCTCATTCAGTTTTGATGGTGTGATTGGTGCATTTGCGATTACCTCTGATGTTGTGATCATTATGCTCGGTCTTGCCATTGGTGCTATGTTCGTGCGTTCGATGACCATTTACCTGGTGGATAAAGGCACCTTAGATGCTTATATCTTCCTTGAACATGGTGCGCATTATGCGATTGGTGCTTTGGCCTTCATTATGTTGGCGAGTGGCACAGGTCTGCATGTCCCTGAAGTGGTAACAGGCCTGATTGGTGTGGCATTTATTGTTTGGGCGGTGATTGCCTCAATTCAATATAAAAAGCGCCAAGAAAGTCTAGGCTAATTTAAATTTGCCTGAAATCTCCCAAAAAGCGCAGCATTAGCTGCGCTTTTTATTTGTCCAATTATCAGGATATTTAAAATCAATAAAAATCCTGCTTCGTTTTAAGCTGAATGTCCTATAATCCCATTCCAAGATTAATGAATTTTTAACCAGCTATGATGAATGCTCTTGAACGACGCTCAACTTTTGCTTTGAGTAGTATTTTTGCCTTACGTATGCTGGGGCTGTTCATGATTATTCCTGTTTTCTCTGTGGCAGGTCAGCAATATGCAGGGGCTACACCGGCACTCATTGGTTTAGCGGTTGGTGTTTATGGTTTGACCCAAGCGATTTTACAGATCCCGTTTAGTTTGATTGCAGACCGTTATAGCCGGAAACCGTTGGTGGTGATCGGGCTGCTGTTGTTCGCTTTAGGCGGTGCAATTGCGGCGATGTCCGATAGTATCTATGGCGTAATTATCGGGCGTGCGATTGCTGGTGGTGGTGCTGTATCTGCGGTGGTGATGGCTTTGTTAGCCGATGTCACACGTGAAGAACAGCGTACTAAAGCCATGGCGATGATGGGGATGAGTATCGGTTTGTCCTTTGTGGTGGCATTTAGCCTTGGACCTTGGCTCACAGGTTTAGTCGGTATCTCGGGTTTATTTTGGGTGACCACCATCATGGGACTTGCCGCGATTGCAATGTTGCTGTTGGTGCCGAAAGTGACACGTCATCACCGAAATTTCCAACAAGGTTATCTGACGCAGTTGAAGCAAGTGCTGAAAATGCCTGATCTAAATCGTTTGCACGTTTCAGTCTTTGCATTGCATTTACTACTCACAGCGATGTTTATTTATGTGCCATCTCAGTTGATTGACTTTGCCAATATTCCATTACATTCACATGGTCTGGTGTATTTGCCGCTTTTGGTCGTGAGCCTGTTTTTTGCATTTCCAAGTATTATTTTGGCGGAAAAATATCGCAAAATGCGCGGCATTTTCTTGACCGCCATTGGTGGCATTATTTTAGGATTGGGCATCTTAATTTTTGGTTTCGAATCAAAATATATTTTGCTGACAGGCTTAGGTTTATTCTTTATTGCATTTAATGTGATGGAGGCATTATTACCGTCATGGTTATCGAAAGCGGCTCCAATTCAATCCAAAGCGACTGCCATGGGGGTGAACGCCAGCAGTCAGTTTCTAGGGGCATTTTTTGGTGGTATTATTGGCGGGCAACTTCTGTTGCTAAATGATACGGCAATGGGATGGGGCATCCTGACAGGGCTAGCCATTTTATGGTTTATCATTAGTTTTGGATTGGCTCAACCGCGTTATTTATCGTCTATGGTTTTCAGTTTGCCTGAAGATAAAGAAACGGATGAATGGACTTCTCAGCTTTTAGCAATTCGTGGTATTGAAGAAGTTGTGGTGATGTCTGACCAGCAAGTGGCTTATGTAAAAGTGGATAAGCAGCAGATGGATGAATCTGCGCGACAACATTTAACGCACTTGTTAGGGAAAGAGGTAGCCATTTAACCATAACTCTTATAAAGTAAATAATAGAAACAAATAGGAAGAATACGTCTGATGCGTGGTGTAAATAAGGTCATTTTAGTTGGTACTTTGGGTCGTGACCCTGAAACAAAAACTTTCCCAAATGGTGGTTCTCTCACTCAGTTCTCAATTGCAACGAGTGATTCATGGACAGATAAAAATACAGGTGAACGTAAAGAGCAAACAGAATGGCACCGTATTGTGTTACATAACCGCTTAGGTGAAATTGCACAGCAATATTTGCGCAAAGGTTCTAAAGTTTATATTGAAGGTTCATTACGTACTCGTCAGTGGACAGATCAAGGCGGTCAAGAGCGTTACACGACTGAAATTCGTGGTGAACAAATGCAAATGCTTGACAATAATCGCCAACAAGGCGAACAAGGTCAAGGCGGTGATTTTGGTCAGCCTCGTTTTAATAATCAACAAGGTGGTTATAACAATAACCAAAACCAAGGTGGCTACGGTAATAGCTCAAACCAAGGCGGTTATGGCAATAACCAACCGGCTCAAGGCAATAGCTATGGCAATAACAACCCAGGTGGTTTTGCGCCAAAACAACAGCCTGCACCGACACCGGCTCCTGCAGCAGCAGATTTAGATGACGACTTACCGTTTTGAGACACACTAGAGATATATTTTTGTAAAGTTTAAAACGGTAGATCATCATCAAAAAAAGCCCTCAATCTTGAGGGTTTTTTTTTCGTAGGTCTCATCTTGAAAGATCAGTTTCATTTTGCAATTGAGTCGACGACTTATTTTTTTTCAGAAACCCACATGGTAATTACGGCTTTAAAAACGGCTTCATTACGCGTGTTGTTCACCACGACATTCACCAAATAATCACTCCCTGCATTCCACGTAAAATTAGCATCGACAGGCGTGGCAATGGCCGTTAAATCTGTATCGGCTTTTTTCAAATATTCCACAGTCATGCCTTTGGGAATCCAACGATGGCTGCTCGGAACGGTCACATCGGTCATGGTTCCGCCAGCCAATTCAGCCATATTACACATGGCAATCGCGTGGACAGTGCCAATATGATTCAGCACGCTGCGCTGTTTTTTTATATGTAGTTCACAGTATTGGGGCTTTAATTCATCAAAAACAGGCGAAATACTGCTGAAATACGGTGCTTTCAAACACAGCAATTTTGAAAAAGTCCATTTCCCTGCGGGTTTGTTTTGGAAGGTCTTCCATAATTTTAATGCTTGGCTCATGCTTAATTATCCGTCATTATTTAGAATATAATTCTAATACAGAATATTGTTCTGTTAATGGCGTAAATGACGTCACAGCTATTAAAAAAAGCCAACATTGTTTTAAAATGCCCCGAGCAAAGGAAGGTATCGATGTCGTCAAATCAAGCATTATTGCAACGAATTTACAGTGGTCGCCGAGCGGAACTTAAACGGCAGATCTTAGGAGAAGCCCTTGCATGTTTTTTAGAGCAAGGGATTGAAACGACGACGATTGAACATGTGAGAGACCGTGCAGAGACCAGTGTTGGCGCGATTTACCATCATTTTAAAAATAAAGATGGTTTAGTGGCGGCATTGTATTTTGCGGCGTTGCAAGATCAATTTGTGAAAAGGGCAGATGCATTGACACAGGCCCAATCGCTGCAGGAAGGCATTCAAGCCATTTTGTGCTCGTATATCGACTGGGTCGAAGCGTATCCAGATTTTGCAGGATTCTTGTATGCGGCAGGGTTTAGTATGCGTAAGGAAACGCTACAAGCCGAGTTAAAAAAACATAATTTGCAACGCAATAGCGCACTACTGGATTGGTTGACCGCACAACCCGATTGGCATTTGATTGAGCATTTACCCAAAGAATTAATGATGTCATTGGTCTTAGGGGCAACGGAAAATTATTGTCGGGCATGGTTATCACATAAAGTCAAAACGCCACCATCACACTATAAACAACAGTTTACACAGGTTGCTTGGCAGACCCTCTTTATGGATATAAAGGCTTGCACCCATTGAACTTGATTGGTTTGCACGATGGAAAGGCAAAGATTGATTTAAATAACAAATCTAAAAATCCGATAGTTTTTATAAAAAAGTTCGGTTTTACCTATGGTTTGATATTTCGTATTCTAGCTTCAACAGATAAGCAATCCCTGAAATGAGTTAGAGGAATATCAAATGAGTTTAATTAATACTGAAGTAAAACCATTTAACGCTACCGCTTACCAAGACGGTCAATTTATTGAAGTTTCAGAAAAAGACTTCTACGGTAAATGGTCTGTGGTGTTTTTCTATCCTGCTGACTTTACTTTTGTATGTCCAACAGAATTAGGCGATCTTGCTGATCACTATGCTGAATTCAAAAAAATGGGCGTAGAAATTTATTCAGTATCTACTGATACACACTTCACGCATAAAGCTTGGCACGATTCTTCTGAAGAAATTAAGAAAATCGAATATCCAATGGTTGGCGATCCAACTTGGACACTTGCGAAAAACTTTGATGTTTTAATTGAAGCGGATGGTCTTGCTGACCGTGGTACTTTCGTAATTGACCCTGAAGGTAAAATCCAAATCGTTGAAATCAATGCAGGTGGTATTGGTCGTGATGCTTCTGAATTGATGCGTAAAGTAAAAGCTGCTCAATATGTACATGCACACCCAGGTGAAGTATGTCCTGCAAAATGGAAAGAAGGTGAAGCGACGCTTGCACCATCGATCGACCTAGTGGGTAAAATCTAATTTAGTGATCCAACCGTAGATTTAAAAAAGCCAGAACTCAGTTCTGGCTTTTTTTGTGGTCTAGAACATTAAACTAAATAGCCATCATGCTCCGGAGCATAGTCACGAATTCCAGCGACTAAATAGTCAATTAATCTTTCCATGACTAGGCGCTGACCTTTTCGCGAAGCATATACCAATTGTACCGTACCGACATTTGAGCACCATTCGGGGAAGAGGTGAATTAAACGACCTGCCTCAATATCTGCTTGTACCGTTAAATACGGTAAGTCTGCGATGCCTAAACCATCGAGTACCGCATAATAAGCACCGGCTAAGTCATTGCTTTTAATCCGAGGTTGTAAGGCAATTTCAATCTGCTCTTGCTGTCCCGTATGATGCAAATGCCATTGATAGCGGTTTTTCTGTGTACCCAAAACGATACTCGGAAATTCTGTCAATTCGAAAATATGCTTTAACTCGCGTCCTTGTAAAAGTTCAGGACTAATCACTAAGCAATGCACGGTTTTAATCACGTCACGTACAATAATGCTCGAGTCTTCATTTTTACTAAAATTGGTACGAATCGCTAAATCAATGTCGTCATGCAAGACATCTACACGGCGGCTAGACAGCTCAAGTTCGACCTGAACTTTGGGATGATCTTTTAAAAATTGATTTAACAAGGGGCGAATTTGATGTTCCATCATGACCGGTGGACAACTAATTTTAACCAAGCCTTCAAGTTCACTTTTTTGCTTCAGGAGCACCTGATGCGCACATTCAACTTGTTCGATTACTTTTATGCATTCTTCATACAATTCTTGGCCTAATGTCGTGACCTTAAAGTGTCGGGTAGAACGCTGAATAAGGGTGACATTATATTTGGCTTCAAGATCTAAAATGCGTCGGCTTAATTTTGATTTTGTAATATTCGATGCTTCACTTGCAGCGCTAAAACCGCCATGTTTCACCACCAAGTAAAAGTAGTAATAATCATCAAATGAATGCATGGATCACCTTATGCAGTGAAAATTATTTCAATTCAAATCATCATACGTCAATTTATACATCAGGTATAAAAAAAGCGGCTCGAAGCCGCTTTTTACTACTGAAGGATTATTTCTTTTCAGTATTTTGCGTATAGCTGTTGATTAGGTTGCGGTAGTCCGGTATATGGTTGCCGAAAAGCGCACCTAAACCTTCAATATCATTACGCCAGTCGCTGTGTAATTCACACGCGGTACCAAACCACGTCATAAGCTGCGCACCCGCTTGCGTCATACGTTGCCAAGCTGAGTCACGGGTTAAATGGTTGAATGTACCTGAAGCATCGGTCACCACAAAGACGTCAAAGTCTTCTTCTAAAGCAGACAAGGTTGGAAATGCAACACAAACCTCAGTCACTACACCGGCAATAATCAATTGCTTTTTGCCTGTTGCTTTGGCGGCTTTCACAAAGTCTTCATTATCCCAAGCATTAATTTGACCTGGGCGTGCAATATAAGGTGCGTCAGGGAACATTTCTTTGAGTTCTGGAACCAATGGACCGTTTGGACCTTGTTCAAAACTGGTGGCGAGAATCGTTGGAAGATTAAAATATTTTGCGGCTGCAGCCAGTGCGAGCACATTATTTTTAAATTTATCTGGATCAATGTCGCGAACCAATGAAAGTAGACCTGTTTGATGGTCAACTAAAAGTACCGCGGCATTATCTTTGTCTAAACGAACGTAAGGTTTGCCCCATTTTATTGTCCTCTTTCCTGTTTGCAAGTACGCAGGATCAGATGAAATCTGCGTGTTAACTAGATTTAGAAAAGTTGTAAAAATGAGACAATGAAATGGGTTTAAATGAGAAGCTCAATCATAAAATTGGGATAATTCATCGTTATATATGACTTAAAGCTTAGAATTTCTGAATTAATGCTTGGTTTTGAGTGAGGTGCAGATTGTATGTCTGAGTATTGTTCTAAATTTGAGATATAGAATGCTATCTGGATGATGGCCATCAAGTATTTCAAAGCTTAAAATAAGCGCTATGTTCATCCTATCGTATGAATATAGGAGCTAAGAAATGAAAAAAGTAATTGGTGTTTATCGTAATCAGCAAATGCACTGGGTGGGCGATGGTTTTCCAGTCAAAAGCTTATTTTCCTATGATCGTCTAGGTCAGGCGATTAGCCCATTTTTGCTTTTGGATTATGCGGCACCTTATCAGTTCGATCCCACCACTGCACGGCATGGTGTAGGTTCACATCCACATCGTGGTTTTGAAACGGTGACTATCGCCTACAGCGGTGAAGTGACTCATAAGGACTCAAGTGGTGGTGGCGGCACAATTCAAACAGGCGATGTGCAATGGATGACCGCAGGGTCGGGTCTGGTGCATGAAGAATTTCATTCGCCTGAATTTGCTCAAGCAGGTGGTCTTTTTGAGATGGTTCAATTGTGGGTGAATTTACCGGCAAAAGACAAAATGACTCAGCCTCGTTACCAAGCGATCACACGCCAAGATATTCCTCGCATAGACATGGATGAAGGTGCAGGGCATATTCGGGTGATTGCTGGTGAAATGGGTGGTCACCTTGGGCCTGCACAAACCTTTAGTCCAGTGAATGTCTTGGATGGTGAATTGAAAGCTCAATATGAAACCACCTTACATGTACCTGAAGGGCATAACACCATTTTGGTGGTCTTGAAGGGTGAGGTTGTGGTGAATGAAAGCCATAAAGTTCAAGACAGTTCGATGGTCATGTTTGCCAAAGATGATATCGCCATTCAGCTACAAGCGTTGCAGGACACACAATTTCTGTTACTTAGCGGTGAGCCACTAAATGAGCCGATTCAAGGTTATGGCCCATTTGTGATGAATAGCAAAGCTGAAATTATTCAAGCCTTTGATGATTTCAATAACGGAAAATTTGGTGAAATTGCTCTAGCGCATGAGGCTTAAGTGAAATTCATGCCGTTGAAATAGCCGAAAAAAAAGCCTCTGAACAGTCAGAGGCTTTTTTATTGAGCGCTGTAGTATTTATAGTTGTCATGATTTAAATATCATTTTACTTTTTATAAATTGTGATGAATTTATCACTTTCTTATGTGGCGCATCTTAGCGAGACTTGGCTTTAAAGTAAACCGAAAGTTATAAAAATGGTTAATTTAATTGTTTGGTTTTATAGGGTAATTAAAATTTTAAAGAAAAATATGTTTAAAAAACAAAGCTTAAATTGTGTGCTTTTTGACTGTAAATATTTGTAAATTTAACTTAAAAACGGCTGTACTGAAATCCATACAAAAAGTGCGAATCTGGTATTTTTTAATAGCTATTTTTAACTTCTGATCAGTCATACTTTTAAACTGTGTTTTATAGATGGAAAAGAAAATTGGAAATTGCAGTCATCGGTAGTGGCATGGCTGGGCTGGCTACCGCAAGAATTCTTAAAGACGCAGGGCATAACATTACAATTTTCGAAGCTCTGCCTGGTCGTGGTATGGATAGCCACAGCACTGAGTTTGAAGGCGGCTTGATCGATGCCCCTTTGCGTGTGATGAATCCACACCTCTGGAAAAATACCTTAAGTTTGGCGACCCATTTAGGGATTAAAACCTTCCCCGTCCGTACCTATATGGCATGCAGTTGGCTATTTGAAGATCGTACAGAAACGTGGTTGACCACCAGTCGTAGCCGTATTGGTAATTTCCCAATTATTAATAACCGTAAAGGCTTACAACAATATGGCTGGCGTTTAGTCAAAGGAATGTTGCAACTCAAAGCCGCGATCACTCGATTTTTTAAATCAAAAAATCAGGACATCACGCTTGCCGAGTTCATTAATAAAAATGAAATTGAAGAAGTATTTTGGCATGGTGCGGTCATGCCAGTGTTGTATACCATTTGCACCTGTAACCCGAAAACGATTGGCGAATGGCCTGCTAAACCGCTGTTGATTTTCTTGCGTCAATTGACCAATGGCGATGCCTTGCTGCGTATCCAAGGTGGTACACCTGCGTTGGTTGATAAACTGATTGAAGGTTTAAATATTCAAAGTGGTACGGCAATTACCAAAGTGCACGAGCAAGACGATAAAGTCTTGGTGGAAACTGAGGCCGGAGCACATCATCTATTCGATCGTGTGGTAGTCGCGACACCAACCACCAAAACGGAAGAATTTTTAGATTCAACCCAGTTTGCTGACGATATTGAGCTTTTAAAGAAATTTAAATTTGAGCAAGGTCAATTGGTGATTCACACCGATCAAACAGTGATGCCGCCGAAGCGCAAAGATTGGTCTGTACTAAGTTATATGATGGATCGTAAATTTACCCGTCAGCAATTTACCGTGTGGCTCAACTCCATTGAGCCGAGCTTGGTGGGTAAAACCCCTGTGTTCCAAACCTGGCAGCCAGTGACACCGATTGATCCTAAAAAAGTGATCTCTTCGGTCAGTTTGACACGTGCAGTGGTGGATTCACATACCGTGGCGCTGAATAAAGAGTTACAGCAACGACATTTATCCCCTGAACGTAAAGTCTTCTTCTGTGGTTCATGGTCTTGTGACGGTCTGCCGATTTTAGAGTCTGCGGTAACGTCTGCTATGCATATTGCAGAAATTTTTGGTGCACCATTGCCGTTTGTAGGTTTAAAACCTAAAGTGGAGGTTGCCCCTCAACTCGGTTACTAACATGAAATGGCTTCAAGCAATTCGTCAGTACGTCCCTAGCCATAAATATGCGATTAACAGTCGACTACTCGGAGATGATGCGGAGCTTGCTTGGAGCAATTTGGGCTATTGGGATGATGCAAAATCATCCTATCCTGCAGCCTGTCAAAAACTCGCTTTACATCTTGCCGAATCCATTCAATTAAAATCTACAGATCGTGTTTTAGACCTTGGTTGTGGGCAGGGCGCAAGCTTGGTTTTTTGGATGGAACATTTTCAAATTCAAAACTTATCCGCAGTCGAATTGCAAACCGAATGTGTGGAAAAAATCCAAAAAAATTTAAATTCAAAAATCAAAATACAACAAGATTCATTTTTGAATTTAAAAAATATTTATCCACAAAACTGTATGGATGCCGTACTGTGTATTGATGCTGCTTATCATAGTGATTTGAATTCATTGCTTTTATCAGTTGTTAATGTTTTGAATTCAAAAGGACGCTTTGCTTTTCACTATTTGATGTTGTCTGATACGTTTTTGAATTTAAATTCATTACAGCGACTGCAATATCAAAGTCTGTTGAAAGCAGCAGATGTGAATTTGAAAAATTTAAATTCAAAGCAAAATTTACAACACCAAGTGCAACAGGCAGGTTTCGAAAATATCCAGATTGAAGATATCAGCGAATTCGTATTTCAGGGTTTTGCCGATTATATTCAAGAACAAAAAAGTCAGATGAGCCTGAGTCATGTGGATCAATTCAAAATCAAGATGACGGCAAAATTGTGCGAAAAGTTGTATCGAGACGGGCTGATTCGTTATGTGCAGATTAGCGCGAGGAAGCCATAAAAGAGCGGCTCTAAAAACATCAAAGCCTCACTAAAAAGCGAGGCTAAGAAATGGTGCCGGCACACGGATTCGAACTGTGGACCTACTGATTACAAGTCAGTTGCTCTACCAACTGAGCTATGCCGGCGTTGTGGAATGCATTCTACAGATTTTTTGAAGTGGTGCAAGTTAAAAAAACAGCAAATCGAATGTAATTTATACGTTTGATTTATTCAGCATTCGACCGATGTTTGGCTCTAAAAACCAGAGAAATAAAATTAGGCAATGTTTCGCCCACAAGATGTGGGCGAAAAAGTAGGATAGATGAACGTTGGGTGCTATTTCATTCTTAAAATTTGGTCTAGATCCCGTGCGCATTCTTCAAGTGTATATGCCATCTCCAGTTGCATTTGGGGGCGGAGTTCATTGGCGAGCTTTCGCCATTCGTCAATCAGACGCTGTGCTTTTTGAATTTTATGTTTATTGATGTCTTTGGCAAGGGTTGGGGTATAGCCACCACGTTTGGCGTTCTTGATCTGCTTAACATAATTCTGGCTGTTATTCATGTTCTCTCCCGAATAGCAGTGATATATGAAAGGTGTTTTTTAAGTTTTTCGTTGATCAAGTTAAAAGTACCGCAATCGCGTTTCAGTTCTATGATGTTTAAATTAATGAATAATTTTTTGAATAGTACCTATATTGAGAGGATGATTTATTTTTAGCATAGGCTTAAGTAATTGTCTTTAGAATATAAAATTTGTATTTGTAAATAAACGTGTCTTTCTTGCTGCCAATAAAAAATCCATAAGTCATGCATTAGGAAAAAAACGTGTGATTTAAATCCATCAATCAGGACTTAAATACTGTGAAGTTATTGAGTTAAAAGGCTAAAAGATGAATTAGGGGGATATTTAATATTGAGGATATTACAATTAAAAAAGGCCTAAATTTTATTAATTTAGACCTTCATTCTGCTTGGCATTGCAGTTTATTCTGGCGAAAGAGGGAGTCATCTTTTTATATTAAGCATATGATAATTAATTGAAATAAAAAATTATATTTTTATTTTACCCCCAATTTTACCCCCAGTTAGATCGAGGTGGTGGTGTTCTTTTAAGTCCATGGAACCATAGAACAATTATAAGGTTATTTTCACATACATTTTTCAAAATGACATGTTAATAGTAGTCCACTAAATGATTCTCAGATGTACTGTGTCGTTATACTGATAGGTGTTTAGTGAGTTACTACAAACACACTGGGAAAAAATGATCTGGAAGGACGTAAGTGGGATATTCGCTGAAGAATGGATGAAGAACCGTCTTCCGTATCGTGTACCGTTGACGGACATGATGATTACTGAGTTAAAGGCTTTGAGACTTACTCATAATCAGGAACTGCTATTTCCACATCGTTTAAACAATAGAGAACCGATGCGTAGCGAGTCTATTTTGGCTGTGATCAAACGTTCGGGCTATGTCGGTCGGATGATCACACATGGTTTTAGATCTCTATTCAGTACAGTCGTAAACGAATCAAATTTATTTAATCCCGATGCCATTGAAAGGCAGCTTGCTCATGTGCCTCAAAATAGAATTCGCTCGGCATATAACCGAGCGCAATATTGGGATGAGCGGGGGAGATTGATGGAGTGGTATGAGGGGAGTGAAAGATTGGCTGAATTAAATGACTAGAAAAATCACAAAAACCACGCTAAAAAGCGTGGTTTTTTTTCATCGTTATAGCTGAAACCTGAGTACGTAAAATGTCCTAATAGTTCTTAAATAGGGGGGTAAAATTTTATAATCTAGGGTTTAAAAGTATGTAAATAGGGTATAACAGTTTTTATTTTAATTAGATGGGGGAAGGGAAGCTTGAAAAATAAGGGTTATAAGTGTTAATTTTTAACTATTATCTAAAAATACTAGAATATTTTAGTCATGAATGAATCAAATTTTCAATTTTTTAAGGAGCTTCCTGAAATTGGGCAATTAGAAAAACTGAGCGATAAAGAAATTTTTGGATTTTTGAAACGTTACTATACGGATAGCTATCGGCGTTCAATTACTCAAAATAGGAAAATTCATAAAGGCATATTTCGGGAATCTATCGAAACTTTAGAAAGACTGTATGAGCGTTTGGAGTTAGTTGAAGAATTCATTGGTTATGACAAAGTAGATTGGGAGGATGCTTGCTTTTCAGAAACCGAGACGAAAAAAAAGCAGATAGTTGAGTTTTATAATGGTTTAGTAGTAGACGTTGAACTTATGAAGCTAGCAACTCGATATTACAAGTTGCCAGAAAAAATTCATGCCTTCATTAATTTTTTAGATAAAGAAAGATTGTGTATCTTCAGAAGTGAAATTCAATCTAAAAAGTGGAAGATTGAAGACTTTCCGCATGAGGATGCCTTTGAAGCGATTGATCAATATAAGCAGTATTTAAGAGAGCAAAAAAACTACAAATTTAATTTCGATCAAGATAAAGGCGATGAAATTGCGCGTGAAATTTTGGATGTACTACATGGCGCTAAGAAAATTAGACAAGCGCTTGTGTTGGTAAAATTTCATGTACAAGATTTCTCTGATAAGGAGATTAAAAATCTAACTCAAACTAGTCAAGTAGATCATAGATTAGCTACAACTTCGGTCGAAAGAAAAACATACTTGTTAGTAGATGAGTTAAATGATCTTGAGCTAGGAACCCATTTACCTTGGTTATCTATCCTTAAAAAAGGTGAGATAGAGCTGAATGGTGAAGTTCGATTAATGTTTGGATTTATTCTAGACAGTTCAACACATCAAATAGACACCAACCAAATCAAGGAGTCATTACATCGTGAGTTAGATAAATTTTTTTATGGTAGTAAGATTGCTGCTTTTGTTCGGTCGGAAATTATTGCTATTGATCAAATTCTCGATCACTTAGGTGTAAAAGAAATAAAAGAATTCAAACTCCCTAATCGAAAAAAATTAGCTCTCATGTTGAAGTGGTTTGTGGGATTGTTTTATGGAATGGGAAAGATTATTAGTCCTGATAATCACACTGCCGAGAGTCAATTAGTTGATACGCCTATACGTCTAATTACAAGAAAAGCTGATGGTCGTTTAAAAGATCGAAATGATAAGAGAAAGTCAAAAAGACAAGAAAAAGATGATCTAGAGAAAAAACTATATGATTTTAATTCAATCTGGGATGATGCCAGTTTAGTTAAACGTGCTCCAGAATATGCGAAGTCTATCCACAAATTTTACGAGATGCTGAAATATTTTGATGAGTTAGATGCACAGAAAATAAAACTATTGCAAAGGGTTAATTTGTTCCTGGCTTATTTGGAGCATACATATATTGACAGTTTATCAACTTCTCTATCGATCAACCAAAATCCCTCTAAATGGCCCTGTGCAGCTAGGATGTATTTAGCCTTATTAGATAACGGAATTGATATTAATTTTTCTGAATGGGCATCTAATTGGACTCTCTACAATACTTTTTCGCTTCCGGTAAGTTTAAATAATTCATCATTAACGTATGACTTACATGATATAAATCTGGCGGAAGTAACAAATCTAATAGCGCCAGAGCTAAAGGTAATCAAACAGCGCCATATCTCAATTCCCCGAAGCAGATTAGCTTATATGGAAATGCTAGTGCAAAAAAACACGAGATCAGCGCAGTGTTATTTAGAGACAAGTTTCAAAGAGAACACGATTTTATTACGCTTTAAAATTGATAATAGCCAGAGTCGATTAGATATCAATACCTTGAAGACAATTGTTACTCAATTTTTTAAGAAAGCGAAACGTGCACCCAAGAGTATAGGGGCATATTTAGACGCTTATATCGGATATTTTGTCTTTAAACATGGCAGCTATTCTATTGACTGTACAGCTATTTGTTACCTTCGTTCGGACGTTGTTCCTGATGAGGTAAATTTAAAATTTAAGGATTATTGGGGGAAATTTACTAAGAGGTATACTGCTAAGCAAAAAGATACCCCAGAACTCCCGGACTTGAGAGTAATTCCTAGTTTGTGGTTTAAGGAAGGCGGATCTCAGTATTTTGTTGTAAATAAAAGAGACAAGCTTATTCCACAGCTGATAAATGATCTTGTGTATTTCTATACTGCGTATGAATATTTCAATAAATATAAAAGTACAAGCCATCGCAATCAAAAAAGACCAGAGCTATTTTTGAGGGGTAGAATTAAAGAAGCTATACCTAAAAAAACGGATGAAAAGAATACTCCACAAGATGAAGTGAGTGCGCCTGAAAATGAAAAAAGCGTAAATGCAATCAATGAAAATTCATCTCAAGAGGGGGCGGATAAGCAGGCTGATTTTTATGAGAGAAGAGCAGAAAGATTAGCACGGTTAATACTACCTCTATAGTAATTTAATCTGATAAATTCCTGATATCACGCCTGCTTTTAGGCAAAAAAGTCATCGTTTCACAGTCTGATGAGAAAACCTGTATACGAACTAGGAATATCTCTGCGAAATACTATTCAGGTAAATTTCTGCGTTTGTCTTCCTAAATACTCACCGCATAACTTTTTTTATCCAAAGATATCAGTAGTGGATTAATAATTAATAGATTTAGTAAATTTGATCATTGAAGCCTACTCAATTAGGTGAGTATCACAATGAGAACTTGCAAACTATAGCTAACGGTTTGCAGGTTATTAATATTATTAAATATATTTAATATACCCATATAACCTAACTAGATATATAAGCTAAACACTAGAGTACTCATAGGGTTGAATACCTAAGTAGATTCTATCTAAGAATTATATTCATACAGTTTAACCCTCTCATATGGAGCTATTTCCAGATTGAGTATTAAACATGAGTAAATCAATTAATGAATCTAAACTGACAATGCAATTAGAAGTAACAACTCAATTGTGGATTAGAGCAGAGAATGAACCACAAGATTTCTATGAGGAGATGGCAGAACTGTTAATTGATTTTAACCAAATTTATAACCGTGATTATGAGTACTTTGGTTATATCAATGCATGGTGTGATCTATTGAGTCGTTTTGTACGATCTAAAATGAATGTGGATAGAGTACTTAAAAATATTCAGCGCAAATCATTTTTATGTTATCAGGAATATTTTAAGTCATATACATCCAAACATTTAGAAGCACTTAAACGGCACAAAGAGAATGAGACTCGTAACAGGATTTCATTTAGGAAAAGAGCACTTAACGCTGTACAAAAGTATTCCAAAACGGAAGTGATACGTGTAAATCTTGGATATATCAAAATGTATCATCACTTAGTGAATATACAATCTGTGTACGATGATGTTGCTCAATTTAGAAAAGCGATTAGTACACGTAAAAAGCCATTTCATGACTTAATCATTTATTCATTGGCTATAGAGCAAGGTGCTGATAAGGGTTATCACATTCATGTTGCTTTGTTCTTTAATGGTCACAAGAGACAAAGTGGTTGGGGAATAGCTAAGGATGTTGGTGAGGTTTGGAAAAGTATCACTGGTGAGAAGGGGTGCTTCCATAATGGTCATGATCCTGAGACATTGCAGAGCTATGAAGAAAGGGGGACGTTAGGTATTGGACGCATACATCGTGATAACGAAACTGAAGTGTCAAATATGTTGGATACCGTAGATTATTTAACGCGCCCAAATAAAGAAGCTCAGCACTTACGTGTGAAGATCAGTTCAAAGATGCGTACATTTCAATAAAGGGAAGTTTAAAAGAAAAGGCTCAAATCATATTGTTTGGGCCTTTTAAAGCAGGTTAAGGTTTGAAAGTCCATACACCTTGATCTGTATTAATTTCAACTTCTAAAATATCTCTAGGGTTGCAATACAGTGTAAAGGTTCTTGCACCAGAAAAACTAAGTGGTAAATTTAAGACCTGATTTGGCTCTATTTTATTAACTCTACAATTACCTCTGTTTACTTTCACACCTGTAATTGTCACAGCATCAACAGTAGCTTGGACTTTTAAATTAGACATGTGATCCCAGCTTTCATTCGGGAGGAAGTTGATTTTGATAGGTGATTCGGTCGGAATTTGCTGTGTTTGAAATTGAGGTAATTGTTCAAGATTAGTAGTTAATTCGCCTATACAGCTATTTGAGAGTGTGACACCTGGTTCTATAGCATCAGGAGACAAAGTAACTTCTTCACTTTCACAATTAAAGCTATGACCTGTACTTAAGTTTGAAAGAGTTACATCCCAATTAAAAATTTCAGTATTGTTGTCTTTAATAGAATCAACATGTTTTAAATTCTTAATTTCAATAGTATAGGGATTTGGTGTTCCATACATTTCTTGAACTTGTTGATTAATCCAATCTTGTAGTGCAATGGGCCCCTTAGATTCAATATCAGCTTTCATATCGTTGAGGCGGCTATCCTGATCTGTCGCAGCAACATCTTCTACATTGGGTTTTTCGGACTCAATCCCCTTATTGCTTTTACTACATGCTGTAGTGAGTAGAAGACTACTTATTAATAATAATGTTAAGTTTAACTTCATGGTGCTCTCAGTTTTTATTGGTTAAGTATATTGATTTTTAAGATAAAAATTTCTTATATAATATTAATTCAAATTTGTTAAAGCAATATAATTTCAGCGAATTGAAAAGTATTTTAGATATACATCATCTAGATGAAAACGAGTTTTTTTAACTTTGCAAGGCTTACCAATCGTGAGCCTTTGTCATTTCTAGAGGTATATATTATGAATTTAAATTGTCCTTATTGTTTTTCGGATCAGGTTATTCAGGTTGTCAATCAGCAGGTGAGTGGATCTGATTCTACAGGTCTAGCAGCATCAGCTTCGTTCGCAACCATCGGTGCATCCATTTCAAAGAGTTTGCCATTGCCTGTATCCCCATTCATTGGTGGTATTGCAGGTGCAGTCATTGGTGGTTTATTTAGCAGCGTGTTTGATGAGCCGAAAAAGCCGATCACCCTGACGTATTACCATTGCGACCACTGTCAGCAGAATTTTCGTTGAATCAGTATAGGAGATAAGAACGATGGCACATCAAATCGAACAAATCGCCTATGTTGGCGAAACCCCTTGGCATGGTCTCGGTAATCAGCTAAGTCCGAATCAACCACTGGAAGTATGGGCACAGCAAGCTGGGATGGACTGGCGGATTGAATCCTCGAACGTCAGCTATATGGCACAGAATGAGCGTGCTCAGAGCATTATCATGCCATTTGAAGAGCAGCGTGTCTTGTATCGTTCAGATACACATGCGCCTTTATCTGTGGTCAGTCAGCGTTATCAGGAAGTTCAGCCTAAAGAGATTCTGGAGTTTTATCGGGATCTGACTGAACAATCAGGCTTTGAGCTAGAAACTGCGGGGGTGCTGAAAGGTGGGAAGAAGTTCTGGGCTTTGGCACGTACCGGACAAAGTACCGCGTTAAAGTCCAAGGATGTCAGTAATGGTTATATCCTGCTGGCTACTGCGTGTGATGGCACCTTGGCAACGACAGCACAGTTCACAAGTATCCGAGTAGTCTGTAACAACACTTTAGCTATTGCGTTACGTGGGCAGAGCAGTAGTGCTGGTGTGGTGAAGGTTCCACATAGTACCAAGTTTGATGCAGAGAAAGTGAAGCAGCAATTGGGTATTTCAGTTCGTGCCTGGGATGAGCACATGTATGAAATGAAACAACTCACACAGCGTAAGGTGAGTCAGCAGGAAGCCAAAGCTTATTTTGATGCCGTGTTCAATAACAGCACCATGTCAATTTCTGATCCTGAAGAAAACATCATTCAGTTCTATCGCAATGTCGCGCAGCAAGCTCAGGAGAAAAAGCCTGAACCGAATGGTCGTGCCATGAATAAAGCTTTGGAGATGTTTAATGGTCAAGGTCGCGGTGCTGACCTGTTATCAGCCAAAGACACGGCTTATGGCTTACTGTGTTCGATCACGGAATTTGTGGATCATGAACGACGTGCCATGAGTACAGATCACCGTCTTGACTCAGCTTGGTTCGGTGCAGGTGCGGGTGTGAAACAAAGAGGATTGGAGCAAGCGCTTGCTTTGATCGCCTGAAATTAACTAACTCACTTATGTTGAAATCAAGTCATCCCAAACAAATGCTCATCAGAGCACTCATGTAACCCCTTTCAATTAATAAGCATGCATATCGCCATACCCGACCTTGTGTCGGGTATGGCTTTTTTATGCATTTCTTTTACAGAGATCAGAATTTATAAGGATAATTCCATGAATCAAATTGTACATATTTCCCATCAGCCTACGACTGTAGGATCAAAGATTGTAGTCAATCCAACTATCACGACCAAACGCTCAACAGCAGCCAAGCGATTGGTTAATACCAAAGGGATGGAATATCAGGACTGGCTCGAAGTGCGTAAACAAGGTATTGGTAGCAGTGATGCCGCGACAGCCTGTGGCCTCAATCCTTATATGTCGATGCTGGAACTCTGGCTGATCAAAACAGGTCGTCAGACTCAATCAATTGAAGATGAAAGCTCAGGTGTAGCACCGCTATATTGGGGTAAGCAGCTGGAACCTTTGGTGGCAGAGTTCTATAGCATGCACACCCATAATAAGGTGCGACGGATCAATGCGGTACTTCAGCATCCTGATCCCGATAAACACTTTATGCTAGCCAATCTCGATTACAGCGTAGTCGGCAGCGATGAAGTCCAAATTTTGGAATGCAAAACAGCAGGTGAGCATGGAGCAAAATTGTGGCGTGATGGTGTGCCTTTATACGTGCTTTGTCAGGTGCAACATCAACTGGCCGTGACTGGTAAACAGGCAGCGCATGTTTGTGTCTTGATCTGTGGGCATGAAACCAAGATCTTCAAAGTGACACGGTCTGAATCGGTGATTGAGCATATTGTTAAAGCAGAACGTTATTTCTGGGAGTGTGTAGAAAACGATACTCCGCCATCAGTCGATGCTAGTGAATCCGCAGCTAAAGCGATTCAACAACTCTATCCAGCGCATGTACCCCTGACTGTAGAGGATCTCTCGCAAAATGAAAATGCCAATTTGATGTTCGACCAGCTCATCAAAATGAAAGAAGAGATTCAGCATAAGCAGGAACGCTTTGACCAGCTTAAACATGAAATCCAGATGATGATGCAAGACAAGGAAAGGGCAGTCTTTGCTCATGGCTCAGTAGTCTGGAAGAAAGCCAAGGATTCTATCAGCCTCAATACCAAAGCATTGCTTCAGCACCAGCCTGAACTCATCGAGCTTTATCCACTTGAAAAGCAGGGCAGTCGTCGATTCAACATCTATAACGACTAAGCCCGATCTACAGCACCAAATCAAAAATTCACAAAAATCGCTCCCCGCTCTCTACCCTTCGGTAGAGAGCAAATCGGTCGCGATCTCTGTAGCACTTTATCTGGCTCTACATTCTTTGGGTAACTTATTTGGTCCTTGTTCCGACCTACATACATAGACCCAAATTTGTAAGGTAATACATTAAGGAATATCAACATGATTAAAGGTTTAGCAATTACTCCTCCAATACTCGGACGGATCAGTATCGGTCGGATGATCGAGAAGAATGGCAAGCGCCTACCGGAAAAGGATGACCAGTTCACCATTACTTCCCAGATTCAAAGCAAAGAAGGCTGGGTTAAACATCCACTGGATGATCAGCTGCGAGCGAATGCTCCGAATCAGAAGCTACGTTCAATCCCTGTCAGAATGATCTTTAATGATCCTGATTTAAACCTGCGTGCAGAATACAGCCTGTTTGACCGACAGACTGGAAGACCTGTCTGTGTCGGTAATGGAGAAACCTGCCAGCGTTTAACCAATCAAGGCGTGGAGCAACATCCCTGTCCATCCCCTGATTTATGTCCATTGGCTCAAGGAGGGCATTGCAAGCCCTACGGGCGTTTGCATGTGAACTTAGATGAATCGGATGAGTTTGGCACCTTCATCTTTAGAACCACAGGCTTTAACAGTATTCGGACTTTGGCTGCACGGCTGAGTTATTACCATGCGGCCTCAAATGGCTTGTTGTCATGTCTACCCTTGCAATTGATATTGCGGGGCAAGAGTACGACACAAAGTTATCGTCAGCCGGTGTATTACGTGGATTTAACTTTAAGAGAAGGGATTAGTTTGAATGAAGCCATTATGCAAGCGAAGCAAATTGATGAACAGAGTAAGCAGGCGGGGTTTTATCAGGAGGCTGTGGATTTTACTGCCAGGAAGGGCTTTGGGAATGGAAGGATGGAGGTCGATATGGAAGAAGGTTTGGATGTGGTTGAGGAGTTTTATCAGCCTGTTGAAGGCCAGCAGATTGAGGAAACGCAGCCTGAATTTAATATTCAGCAGGGATTGAAAGGATCAGTGACGGCTTTGAATTAAATCTAACCGGGTAAAACCTTACGAGATTGCCGTATCTCATGAGCGAGTTGCTCGAAATCATGAGATAGGAGTAAACATCATGAATGCATTTGTTGGTCAAACTTTCCCGATGAATCAAATCGTTAATATTAAAGAGGTGGTTCAATTTACAAGTATTAGTCGAGCTAAAATCTATGAAATGATCAATGAGAAATCAAAATACTACGATCCTACTTTTCCAAAGCCTGTGCGACTAAGTGAATCTCGTATTGGCTGGTCAGCTTGGGAAATAAATCAATGGATTGAAGATAAGCTGGAAAATCGTGAATAAAAGTGGGGAGCTTCGGCTCCCTTATTTTTTGGTTTTCAGTAAACTATGGAAATGTTAAAAATCTAAAGAATAAAATGAATCAAGCCATTCACTACTACAATCAAAAGATGCTTTAAACGACATTTTCTGTCGCTGAGTGAAATCAATTCAGTGATTAATCACTATTTTTTTCCAAAAGTTCAACAAAATTTCAGTAAGATAAAGGTAAGCAAGTTTTCAGTTGATGCTACTGCGTCAAATAAGAACCAGGATTTTTCAGAACACTATGACCAACAATAACTTTTCACAAATCGCTTCTTTCATCTGGTCGGTTGCCGACCTGCTGCGTGGTGACTTCAAACAATCGCAATATGGCCGCATCATTCTGCCATTTACCTTGTTACGTCGTCTGGAGTGTGTACTGGAAGAAAGCAAGGCGGCGGTACTGGCAGAACATGAAAAAGTCTCCAAGCTGAATCTGCCAGAAGAAGCTCAAGAAAAGTTATTGCTGCGTGCCACCAACGGTCTAGCCTTCTTTAACACCTCCCCAATGGATCTCAGCAAAATGGGGCAGAGTGATATCAAGGCCAACTTAAGCACTTATGTGCAAAGTTTCTCTAAAGATGCCCGTGAGATATTTGAATACTTTAACTTCATCGAATTTGCAGGCTTACTCGATGATGCCAACCTTTTGTATAAAGTCGTGCAAAAGGTTGGCACCACGGATCTGAGTCCAAAGAACGTATCCAACCATGACATGGGTTTGGTGTTTGAAGAACTGATCCGTCGTTTTGCCGAAGGTTCTAATGAAACGGCTGGGGAACACTTTACCCCGCGTGACATTGTACGTCTGACCACGGCACTGGTGTTTATGGAAGATGATGACGTGCTGACCAAAGACGGCATTATCCGTACCATTTATGACCCGACTGCGGGAACAGGCGGCTTCCTGTCTTCAGGCATGGAATATCTGCATGAGCTAAACCCAAATGCGGTGATGCGTGCCTTTGGCCAAGAACTGAATCCGGAATCCTACGCTATCTGTAAAGCCGACATGCTGATCAAAGGCCAGGACGTGAGCCGCATTAAACTCGGTAACACGCTGTCGAATGACCAGCTTGCTGTGGATCAGTTTGACTACATGCTGTCGAATCCACCCTTTGGCGTGGACTGGAAAAAGATCGAACAGGACATCAAGGACGAACATGAACACAAGGGCTTTGATGGCCGTTTCGGTGCAGGCTTGCCACGGGTATCGGATGGTTCATTATTATTCCTGATGCACCTGATCAGCAAGATGCGTGATACCAGTAGTAGCGAGAGCGGCAGCCGCATCGGGATTATCCTGAATGGTTCACCTTTATTTACTGGTAGTGCAGGCAGTGGCGAAAGCGAGATCCGTCGCTATATTTTAGAAGCCGATTTGCTGGAAGCGATTATTGCCTTACCCAACGATATGTTCTACAACACCGGGATTGCCACCTATATCTGGGTACTCAGCAATAAAAAAGCCGCTGAACGTAAAGGCAAGGTACAGCTGATTAATGCCTCAAACCTCAGTACCAAAATGCGTAAGTCGCTGGGTTCAAAACGTAACTATCTGACTGAAGCTGAAATTGCCACCATTACCCAAAATTACGGTGACTTTGTGGCGGTAGACACCTTGGCGCAGGATGGCGAAACCGAACAGCAAAAACCATTCGCCAGCAAAATCTTTGACAGTCATGAATTTGGCTACCGTCGCGTGACCATTGAACGTCCATTACGTTTATCGGCACAGATCACGGATAGCGCGATTGCTGCATTACGCTTTGCCCCGAAACCGTTTAATGCCGTGATGCAAAGTATCGATGCGCAATTGGGCACAGCATTTGGTAAAGAATGGACAGCTGAAACTTATGGTCAGTTGCAGGACGTGGCGCTTGAGGTGCGTGCCCTGATTAAAGCGGAATTCCCTGAGCTAAAAGAAAAAGACATTAAAGAGGTACTGGACAGCAAAATCTGGCTATTCCAGAAAGCCTTGATGGAAAAAGCCCAAGCGTTACAGGCCGTGATTGGTACTGAGCAGTTTGATGATTTTAACCAGTTTGATGAAGTGCTGAAAAAAGCCCTGAAACAAACCGACATCAAGCTGGATGCCAAAGAGAAGAAACAACTGTTAGATGCCATCACCTGGAAAAATCCTGAAGCAGAACCAGTGATTAATAAGATCGTGAAACAGGCTGAAAATCCACTATATGGCCAGTTCAGCTACCAGGGCAAAGTGGTAGAGTTTGTGCAGGATGGGGATTTGCGTGATGCCGAGAATATCGCACTGAATCCAAAAGTCAGCACTACAGAGCTGATTGAAGATTACTTTAAACGTGAAGTCCAACCGCATGTACCTGATGCCTGGATCAATGCCGACAAGCGTGATGAAAAAGATGGCGAGATTGGCATTGTCGGTTATGAAATTCCGTTTAACCGTCATTTCTACGTGTACCAGCCACCACGTGACCTAAGTGAGATTGATGCTGATTTGGATGCGGTGAGTGCTGAGATTATGCAGCTGCTACAAGAGGTGCATTCATAATGGCAAAGTATCAGACCTATGCGGAATATAAGGATTCGGGGGTTGAGTGGTTGGAAGTGATACCAAGTCATTGGACATCAATTGCCATTAAATTTCTAGCGCTTGATAAAAATAGTCTGTTCTTGGATGGTGACTGGATAGAGAGTAAAGATATTTCTGATTCTGGCATTCGATATATAACAACTGGTAACGTGGGTACTGGCTTTTATAAAGAGCAAGGATCAGGATTTATTACTGAATTTACTTTTAAAAAACTTTCTTGTTCTGAGGTATATGCTGGGGATATTTTAATTTCCCGATTAAATCTACCAATTGGTAGAGCGTGTATTGTTCCCGATCTGAATAACAGAATTGTTACATCTGTAGATAATGTGATTTTTAGACCAGATGAAGAATATCACCCCAAGTTTTTAGTCTACTTATTCTCTAGTAAGGAATACTTCCAAAATACTGAAAATATAGCTCGTGGAGCTACTATGCAACGTATTAGTCGAGGACTTCTTGGAAATATTCGAGTTGTAATGCCTTCCAAAGATGAACAAACTCAGATCGCCAACTTCCTCGATCACGAAACCGCCAAAATCGATCATCTGATTGAAAAACAACAACAACTGATCGAACTGCTGAAAGAAAAACGCCAGGCGGTGATTAGTCATGCCGTGACCAAAGGACTCGATCCAAATGTCCCGATGAAAGATTCGGGTGTGGAGTGGTTAGGGGAAGTGCCGGAGCATTGGACAGTTAGTAAATTAAAATACATAAAATCCCATGAGCAGAATGCATTTGTGGATGGCCCTTTCGGTAGTAATTTAAAGTCAGAACATTTTGTGGAAGATGGTGATGTTTATGTCATTGAAAGCAATTTCGCAACAACAGGAAATCTGGAAACGAGTAATTTAAAAAGAATTACAACCAAGCATTTTGAAACTATTTGTAGGAGTGAGGCCAAAGGAGGAGACATCATTATTGCTAAAATTGGTGCTCGTTTTGGTAGTTCTTCAATCCTCCCAATTTTAGATAAAAAAGCTGTAGTATCTGGCAACTCTTTAAAACTTACCGTGAACTGTAAAATTTGTGATGTTAATTATGCAAATAAGCTATTACAGCATTTGAAAAATGAAGGGGCAATTGATGATGGAGTTAATGGTTCAGCACAACCCGCTTTATCTTTAGGAGGACTTAATACACTTCCATTTTTGTTACCTCCATTAGATGAACAAATAAAAATTATTCAATCGCTTGATTTGAAGGTTAGTAAAATTGATCAAGTAATATCGCAGGCTAAAAAACAAATTCTACTCATGCAAGAACGCCGAACCGCTCTCATCTCAGCCGCAGTCACCGGCAAAATTGATGTCCGCAACTGGCAATCGCCAACGGTTGCTGAGACACATACGGAGTTAAGTGCATGAGGGCATCACGTTTCTTAAACAACTGCTATACACAAGGCTATTGCATAATGGCCCACTATCATGCACTATACGCTCAACAACACCCGACAAGGCTAGGCAAGCAATTGCATCCTCAAACTGTCGGGTTACTTGTTTCTGGAGCCCTAAAAAATATAACAATCAGGGCAAGCCATCTATGAAATCTTTCAATAAGCCTGCCAAAACCTTTGCTGAACAAATCGAGCTATTAAAAGCGCGTGGTATGCAGTTTATTAACGAGCAAGATGCACAATTTTACCTAGAGCAAATCAATTATTATCGCTTAGGTGCCTATTGGCTTCCTTTTGAAAACACCCATTCACCGCATTGTTTTAAACCTCATACCAGTTTTGAGCAGGTGCTTGAACTGTACATCTTTGACCGTGAATTAAGGCTACTTATTCTAGATGCCATAGAACGTGTAGAAGTGGCGATCCGTACCCGTTTTGCGTATGAACTGGCACATCGGCATGGCTGTCATGCCTATCTGCAAAGTCAGTACTTTAAACCTGCCTTTAGATGGAACAGCTTACTCGAATCACTGAAAACTGAAGTTTCCCGTGCAGATGAGGTCTTTATAGAACATTATAAACGTACCTATGATGATCCTGAATTACCACCGATTTGGGCAACCTGCGAAGTCATGAGTTTTGGTCAGCTGTCTAAGTGGTATCAGCTCTTGGCACCGATTCAGACACGTAAAGCCATTTCCAGTCATTTTGATTGCGATGAAAAACAGTTTGAAGGTTTATTGCATCATTTTGTTTATTTAAGAAATATTTGTGCACATCATGCCAGATTATGGAATCGTAAATTGACGAAAACGATTGCACAACCTCGCAGCAAACCAGCAGGTTTAAAGCCGCAATGCAATTTTGATCAAAATATTTCAGCAGACAGAAAACTTTATAACAGCCTAGTTTTTTTATTGCATTTCATGGATAAGATTGCACCAAAGCATACATGGCGTAATCGCTTACTCTATCTGTTACGCACGCACCGCAACATTTCTAAAACATGGATGGGATTTCCTGAACAGTGGGAAAGTTATCCCATTTGGCAAACAGATCAAATCCAATGAATGACGGGGTCACACTGGCACACAATATTGACGAACCCATGCCGACCGTGAGTGTGGCAGGTGTGATTTGAAAAATTCATTTTATTTACAAAGATTATGCAGACGCTGTCTGCAAAATGCAGTTTTTTGGGGGCAAGCATCATGGATGCAACTTTAGAAAGCATTTTTCAACAAGATATCGTGGCGCAAATGCAAAGTCATGGTTGGATTATCGGCTCAGCACAAGGCTACAACCGTGAAACCGCCTTGTATGAGCAGGACGTACTGGATTTTGTGCAACAGACCCAAGCACAAGACTGGCAGAAGTTTCAGCGCATTTTTCCGCAAGATACCGAACGGCATTTTCTAGAAGCCGTGGTTGCCCAGCTGAAGAAAGCCGACATCAATGCCACTGATGAACAGTCACGCAGCTATGGCACCTTGGGTGTATTGCGTCACGGAGTGAAAACCCGCAGTGCACGTTTTTTCCTGTGTCAGTTTAAACCTGAACATGCGCTGAATCCCGATACCTTAGCCAATTACAAAAAGAACATCTGCCGCATTGTGCCAGAATTGGTCTATAGCCCCTATGCCACCGCTGCCGAGTTACAGGACACCGGCAAACAGGCCAAGAAATGGCGCATTGACCTGGTGCTGTTTATAAACGGCTTTCCTGTGGCAACACTGGAACTCAAGTCCGAGTTTAAACAGGCCGTGCAGAATGCCATGTTGCAGTACAAACGCACTCGCTTGCCGAAAGATCCAGAAACCAACAAGCCTGAACCCTTGCTGATGTTTAAGCGTGGCGCATTGGTACATTTTGCCGTGAGTCAATACGAAGTCTATATGGCGACCCAACTGGCCGGAGAAGATACCTTCTTCCTGCCGTTCAATAAAGGCACGCATGACGGTGGCGCAGGCAATGATGTGCCAGAAGACCAGAATCAGTACGCTACGGCCTATCTGTGGAATGAAGTTCTCACCCCAGACAATTTGCTGAATATCATTGGACGCTTTGTCCATCTGCAAATTGAAGAGAAAGAAGACTGGGAAGGCCGCAAGTACAAAAAAGAACTGCTGATCTTCCCACGTTACCACCAGTGGAATGTGGTCACCAAACTGATCAATGCCGCCTTAGAGGAGGGCACTGGACAGAAATATCTGATTCAGCACAGTGCAGGTTCAGGTAAGTCCAACTCGATTGCCTGGACAGCACATCAGCTGTCGACCCTGTACGATCAACACAATCAGAAACTGTTTGATTCGGTGATTGTGGTCACTGACCGTACCATTCTGGATGCCCAGCTACAGGACACCATCTACCAGTTTGAACATGCCGATGGCGTGGTCGGACGCATCAACAATAAAGAAGGCGATGGCTCCAAATCGGAAAAACTGGCCAAGGCATTGGAAACCTCACAGCCGATCATCATTGTGACCATCCAGACTTTCCCCTTTGTGTTGCGTGCGATTGAAAACAGTACCAATCTGAAACAGCGACGCTATGCGGTGATTGCCGATGAAGCGCATTCTTCACAAAGCGGCTCTACGGCACGACAACTCAAAGAAGTGTTGATGCTGGAAGAGCGCGAAGAGGATGCTGAATTGTCTTCGGAAGATATTCTGGATGCCGTGGTTGCAGCACGTAAGGGCAGTAATAACCTCAGTTACTATGCCTTTACCGCGACACCGAAAGACAAAACCCTGCAACTGTTTGGCCGTGTACCCAATCCTGAGCTACCGCCATCCAAGCAAAATAAGCCGGAAGCCTTCCATGTTTACTCCATGCGCCAAGCCATTGAAGAAGGCTTTATTCTGGATGTGCTGAAAAACTATACCAACTATAAAGTGGTATATAAACTCAAACAGAAAATTGAAGAAGCCGACAAACAGGTCGATGCCAAAAAAGCTAAGATCAAACTGAATCAGTGGGTGCGCCTACATGACCACAACATTTCCCAGAAAGTGAAAGTCATTGTCGAGCATTTTAAAAATAACGTGATGGGCTTATTGGGTGGACAGGCCAAAGCCATGGTAGTGACCAGTTCACGTAAAGAAGCGGTGCGTTACAAGTTGGCCTTTGACAAATACGTGGCGGATCAGGGCTATAAGTCCATTCAGGCTATGGTCGCATTCTCGGGTGAGGTTGAGTTTAATGACAAGGATACCGACAGCAGTGGTTTAGTCGGGCAGACCTTTAATGAACGCAACATGAACCCGGGGCTAAAAGGGCGGGAAATGCGCAAGGCCTTTGATAGTGATGACTATCAGGTGATGCTGGTGGCCAACAAGTTCCAGACTGGCTTTGACCAACCGAAACTGTGTGCCATGTACGTGGACAAGAAACTTGGCGGTGTGGAATGCGTACAGACCTTATCACGCCTGAACCGCACCTATCCGGGCAAAGCGGAATCTGGCACCTTTGTCTTGGATTTCTTTAACGATCCTGAAGACATTCTTGGGGCCTTCCAGCCTTACTACCAAACCGCAGAATTAGCCGATGTCTCCAATCCGGATCAGATCTTTGACCTGTTTGAAAAGCTCAAAGCCACCAAGATCTTCCTCTGGACGGAAGTTGAACAGTTTGTAGAAGCCTTCTTTACCAAGAACAAATCCAATGCTGCGATCAGTAATATCTGCAAACCGGCGGTTGAACGCTGGCAGAAACGTTATAGTCAGGCCATCGAAGCCTATAACACCACCCGAGACATGCTGGAACGCTGCAAGAAAACCAATGATGCGGTGCTGATTGCCAATGCCGACAATGCCTTTAAAGAGGCCAAGCTTGAAAAAGACAAGCTGGAAATCTTTAAAAAAGACTTGGGAAGCTTTACTCGTTTTTACGAGTTTATGTCGCAGATCGTGGACTACGATGACAAAGAACTGGAAAAACTTAGTCTGTATGCGCGTAACCTGCGTCCATTGCTGCGTGAAACCGCAACGAAAGATGATGAGGTGGACTTAAGTAATGTCAGCATGAGCCATTACCGCTTGTCCAAGATCCGTCAGCAGGACATCAAGCTGAAAGAAGATGCCGAAGATTTTAAGCTGGAACCGGGCAATGACCTCGGTGCAGCCAAGCCACGCGATAAGAAAGAAGAGTTCCTGTCACAGATTATTGAGCGTCTGAATGATGTCTTTATCACCGATAACCTGACTGATAAAGATATGCTCAACTATGCCTATACGGTACGTGACAAACTGGCTGAGAATGAAATTGTCATGAAGCAGATTGCCAACAATACCCGTGAACAAGCCATGCTGGGTGATTTCCCGAAAGCGATGGATGATGCCATTCTTGGTAGCAGTGCCGCACATCAGGAACAGATGATGCAGTTGCTGTCTGATCCGGCGAAAGCCAGCATATTTGCGAGAGTGATCTTTGATATGTTGAGTGGTGGGTAATTTTAGAGAGAGGGGGGAAAGAGAATGCAAATTGATGCCCAAGTAAAAAGTATTTCAGATATTAATCAATTCTTTATTGTTCCTGATTATCAAAGGGAATATGTATGGAAAGCTAATGATCAAGTAAAACAATTCATCACAGATATAGATAATGCTTTTGAAACTTCAAATAATGATTCGAGCTACTATCTAGGGTCTGTAATTATTGTTAAAAAACAGGATAATTATGATGTCATAGATGGTCAGCAACGTCTTACTACAATTGTACTAACTCTCTGTGCGTTAAAAGATTTTTTAGAAAGTATTACCCGTACTGAATCTGCTGAAAACTTTTATAACGCGATTAAATCATGGTTATCGACTTTCAATATGAAAACGGCAACCCATCAAAACCGTGTAGAGTTGCAATACGAAGAAAGCCAAAATTATTTAGGCTATCTTATTCATAAAAAAGAATACAAAGGTAAGGTTACGCCATCTATTCAAAAAATGCAGGCTGCCTATGATGCGATGTATGAATATATTGCAAGTTTGAAGAATGAAGGACAAGAGCATCTGGTTGATTTTATTACTTTCTTTTTTAATAAAATTGTCCTAGTTTTTATTGTTTCTGCGGACCTTCATGGCGCATTGAAAATATTTGAAACCAGTAATCAGCGTGGGGCAAGCCTGGATGCTATGGATTTGGTTAAAAATCTTATTTTTAGTGAAGCTAATGAAAAAGATTTTCCGGATATCAAATCTAAATGGAAAATGGTTGTTGGAAATATCCATGCATGTAAGGAAGGGGAGAACCCATTACGCTTCCTACGATATTTCTTAATGGCACGTTACTGTAATAATGGAATTCTACGTGAGGAAGATATTTATAAATGGATCATTTCTGAGGGTGAGCCATTAATCAATTATAAAAATAAACCAATCGAATTTGTAAATGCATTATTGAGTGCTTCAGAACGCTATTCAAAATTAGTTAATGCGACAAGTTTAGCTGATCATCATCAAGCTTACCCTGCTGTAGTTAATATAGGCTACATTAATAAATATATGTCCAGACAGCACTTATTACTGTTGTTGGCCTTAGATGTTAATTGTGAAGATGAAGTGATCAATTATCTTGCAAAACAATTAGAAACTTTGTTTTTTGTGAGTAATACATTAGGTATACAGGCAAAATATAACGAGAACAATTTTAGTATATGGGTGCAATATTTCCGTGGCTTAAAAACCATTGAACAGGTAAAAGTTGCTGTTGAAAAAACTATTGCAAAATATATAACTAAAAAGGCGGCAGAATTTAAACAAACCTTCTTAACGAAACGTCATGATGCTTTTAATCCGCTTTATCGTCTGCGTTATATTCTAGGTACATTGGAAAATAAAGCGGCTGAGCTTTGTAATATGCCACTCAAGGACCATGGATTTATCCAAAGTCTGCAAGTTGAACATATTTTACCTCAGACACCTAAGGCTGATGTAATTCCTGAAGAGTATGGGGCTGACTATTTAGAATATAGTGGCCAAGTTTATATGTTAGGTAATGTGACATTATTAGAAAGTCAGATTAATCAGGCGGTTAATAATTTTAATAACCTAAGTGCAGATTGGTTTAAACAAAAGCAATCTGAGTATAAAAATTCAGCATTAGTACTGAGTAAAATGCTAGATAATGAGTTTAGTATTGGTAAAAATACCTCAACCAATCAATTTATCCATGATTATAAGTATGCTTTTACTGAATGGAAAAAGGAGCAGATTCTACAGCGTCAGCAAGTTTTATTGAATTTAGCTCTTTTGGCTTGGACAATTAATGGGCAAAGAATAGACCAATATAAATTTGCTGATGAAAATGAGCAACGTACAAACATAGATCAAGTTGTTACAGCTGTATTATAAGGAAACTGTAAGTCAAGGTAATCTTAGATCATTCTACATATTCAATATATTGTTTAATTATTTATTAAAATGATATTTAACTTTATTCCAGTAGCCACTTCGGTGGCTACTGGAATAAAAAGCCTACTATAGAAACTTTTAGAAGTTTTGAAGAGAAAAAATATCATCGTTGCAAAATAGCCCAAAAATTTAGCCTATTGCATAGACTATTTACCCTATCTTTTGCTTCGGAAAAGGCACTATTTTGTTTCTCAAACTATCAATAAAGTCTGACCATTCCTGCATCATCTTAGTTCTATATTCTAAATGTTGTGCATGGTTGTAGGCTTGAGAGACGGCATTTCCGACAGTATGTGCTAACTGTATTTCAATTGCATCGTGCATATAGCCTTGCTCATGTAGTGTAGTAGATGCAAGTCCACGGAAGCCATGACCAGTCATTTTTCCCGTATATCCCATGGTGCGAATCGCACTTAACAGAGCATTGTTGCTCAGAGGCTTAGCTGTACTGTGGTTATAAAAAACAAATTGCTTATTACCAGTAATGGGCTGTAACCCTTTGAGTAATTCAATAGCCTGCCTAGATAAAGGAACAATATGTGGTAAAGCCATTTTCATCTTATAAGCTGGAATTCTCCATAAACGATTATCAAAATCAATCTCATTCCATTCCATGTTAATGAGCTCGGCAGTTCTTACAAATGTTAGAGTCATAAACTGTAAAGCTGTCTTAACCAAGATATTGCCGTGATAACGATCCATCCGTTCTAAGAAAGGCGGAAACTCAGAAATATCTAGGCGAGCCATATGTTTTACTTTACGTGGCTTGAGAGCTTCGTGAAGGTGGGGTGTAGGGTCATTCTCAATGAGTCCTTTACGGATCGCATAACGAAAAATACGCCCAGCTAAAGGAATAGAGCGTTTAGCCATCTCCTGAGCACCACGTGCTTCAATTTGCTTAGCACAAGCAAGGACATCTTTTCCTTTAATCTGATCAATAGGTATATTACCTAAAGCAGGGAACAGGTCTTTTTCAAATACAGATAGGTCACGTAAATATGTACCTTCTTTAATAACAGTTTTACGATCCTCCATCCACTCCATAGCAAGCGCTTTGAAAAGAATGCTTTCATCGGCTTGTTGTTTCTTTTGCTTTTTCTCTTTATTGGGATTAATCCCGTCTTTAAGTTTTAATCGTGCTTCATCTCTAGCACGGCGAGCCTGTGCAAGCGTAGTTTCAGGGTATGTACCAATACTGAAGATATTCTCTTTACCATTCAAACGAAACTTCATTCGCCAATGCATCCCTCCAGAAGGAGTGACCTCTAGATACATACCTTTTTCGTCAGAGTATTTAGTTTTCTTTTCTGAAGGTTTTATTTTTCTGACTTGAGCATCTGTAAGCATGGCAATAATTCCGCAGAATTGGGGGTATAATTTTAGGGGTAAAATATTATACCCCTAGTTATACCCCCAACTGCATCAAGCTTGCAATAGATCAAGTAGATTGTATAAGACGTAAAAAAAGCTTAAACCCTTTAGATTTAAGCTTTTTTAGACCTTATGGGACTTCATAAGAGTTGAATTTGGCGGTGAAAGAGGGATTCGAACCCTCGAAACGCTATAAACGTTTACACACTTTCCAGGCGTGCTCCTTCAGCCACTCGGACACTTCACCTTTTGCGCGGTGGATAATAGCGAAAAAAATATATTCTGCCAAGAGAAACAATTGAATTAGACAAAAACATCTTGAGCGGTGCTATGATTCGCAAAAATCCTGTCTAAATTGAAGACAATTATATGCAAAGTACTGCACAAAAAGCCGCATTGCCTGCCATCACCTTGGCAGCTTTGGGCGTAGTATTCGGAGACATTGGGACGAGCCCATTATATGCGCTGCGCCAATGTTTCCTCACAGCACACTTGGCGATTAGCGAAGCGTCTGTGCTGGGTATTCTGTCCCTGATTTTCTGGTGCATCATGCTGACGATTAGTTTTAAATACGTCAGCATCATTATGCGCGCAGATAACAATGGCGAGGGCGGTATTATGTCGCTGTTGGCCTTGAATCTACGGACCACACGAATTGCCGAAAACAAAAAAATCTACCTGATTGCCCTTGGCTTTATTGGGGCATCTTTGTTCTTTGGTGATGGGATCATTACCCCCGCAATCTCCGTGTTATCCGCGATTGAAGGTTTAAGTATTGCGACGCCGATGTTTAACCAATGGCTGCAACCTTTATCGATTGGTATTTTGGCGGGGCTATTTTTAGTGCAACGCCATGGCACAGGCACGATGGGTAAATTCTTTGGTCCCTTGACGCTCATGTGGTTTTTATCCATTGGCGGATTTGGATTATGGAGTATTTCGCAAACGCCATTTGTGTTGACCATGATCAGTCCGCATTGGGCTTTCAATTTTGTGGTACAGCAGCCTTATGTTGCGTTTTTGACCATGGGTGCGGTTATCTTGACGATGACGGGTGGTGAGGCAATCTATGCCGATATGGGGCATTTTGGCCGACTCCCAATCCGCTTGGCATGGTTTATTGTGGTGATGCCGTGTTTGCTGTTGAACTATGCAGGCCAAGGTGCCTTGCTACTGCGTAATCCAGAAGCTCTAGCCAATCCATTTTATATGCTGATCCCAGAATGGGCACTGTATCCAATGATTGCTTTGGCGACAGCGGCCGCGGTGATTGCCTCTCAAGCGGTGATCACAGGGGTGTTTTCTATGGTCAATCAGGCGATTCAATTGCGTTATTTGCCGCGTTTGACAGTGAAACATACCTCTGAAGTTGAACGTGGTCAGATTTATTTACCATTTATTAACTGGGCATTGTTTATCTCGGTGCTGATCTTGATCTTGCTGTTTGAAAACAGTGCGAATTTGGCCAGTGCGTATGGCGTAGCTGTGACCATGACCATGCTCTGCGGTACGATTTTGATCTCAGTTTTGGCTTATGGTTTATGGCGTTGGCCCGTTTGGAAAGTGGCAATATTTGCAGTGCCATTTTTATTGATTGATTTGATCTTTGTTGCATCGACATCATTAAAAATTGCAGCGGGCGGTTGGGTTCCAATCCTGATTGGTGCGGTATTGTTTACGATTTTAATGACGTGGAAAGATGGACGGGCATTGGTGCTCAATCGGCTCGGTAAAGATGCTTTGCCTATTGACCTGTTTATTCGCAGTGTCAGCATGGGTAGTGAAACCAAGTTTGTTCCAGGTGATGCCGTATTCTTGACAGGAACACCTGAGATCGTGCCTCATGCCATGTTGCATAATATTAAGCACAACAAAGTTCTGCATGAACGCAATATTATGGTTACGGTCAACACCCGAGATGTGCCATTTGTACCCGAAAATGAGCGGGTGATCACGGAAAAACTAGATGATCGATTCTATCGAATCACGATGTTTTATGGGTTTAAAGATCAGCCGAATATTCCTGCCGCTTTGGAGCATGCGTATCGTGAATTGGGCTTTGAATTTGATCTAATGCAAATCAGTTTCTTTATTTCCAGAGACCGTATTATTCATACCTTGGGTGAAGGCATGGCACCTTGGCGAGAAAAGCTGTTTATCTCTATGCAGCGAAATACCAGTCCAGTCAGCGATTTTTATCAAATTCCAACCAACCGTGTGGTTGAGTTGGGCAGTCAGATTGAAATTTAAGACCTAGATTGAACTTTTAGGCATAGATTTAAAAGTTAAACACGAAAATGCCAGATCAATTCTGGCTTTTTTTATCTGTGATAATTGAACTTATTTAGTCCAAAGACATAGAGATCATTCTGTTGCTTTTTCCTGGGAGGAGTATGCGAGCAAAGCAACAGAATGAAGATATTGCGTTATTTCATCCTTGAAAATACGCTGATTAGTTGATTGTCGCGTCTACATCTGCAGAGGCTTCAGGCGCAGCTTGGATGGCTTCGTCAGCAACAGGTGCTTCTGGGTTGGCTTGAATTGATGCATCTGCAGGATTTGCACTTTGAGTTTCAGGTGCTGCCATAAAAGCATCTTGTTGTGCTTGAGGAGCTTCAGGCAATGCAGCCGATGCGCTATCGGCATTCACTGGCGCTTCTGCAGAAGAGGCAATGACGGGTGCAGCATTGGCATCCGTTGCTACGGCTTCAGGTGCTTGCTGTGCTGTTTCCACAGGTGCTTCAGTTATAACGGCTTCAGGTGTATTGGCCACTGCCGTTTGTTCAGTTGGAACGGACTGCTCTGTAGGCGCAGCAGCTACACTTTGCTGTTCATTTGCGAGTGCATTTTCCGCTTCAGTTACTGCTTGTTCAACATTTGCAGGGACTGCAGGGGCATTCGGATCGATTTGGTTTGCCTGAGCCTGTTCAGGGTTTAAGGGCTGTTCTGTTGCAGCGGCATTGACTTGTCCGGCAGGAGCTTCAACCAATTGAACTTGGCCACTTGAAACTAAGTCCTGAATGGAGCCAGGTTGACCATTCACGGTGGTCACAATTTTGACTTTAGATAAGCTTTCTAATGTATCACCGGGTTGAATCGGCGGTTCTGCAAATGCTGCTGCGCTCATTAAACCTGAAATTAAACCTAAACCTAAAATTTTAGAATGCATAATCACTCCGTATATTTTTATCGCAATTTTTCGTATTTTTACCTTGTCATAATTCTTGAGGCAAATTCAATGATACATACGCAACTGCTTCATGACTTCCTATAAAGACCTGCACAACTGCGACATAAAGTTACATCAACTGCTGCTTTGTTAAACAATATTTGTGTGATTGTTAAGCAAATTAAAAAAGAAAAGTGTACTAAAATTTGCACCCTTGCTAAGCTGCGGAAAAATAGTCCTTTTAGAAGTCATTGTTGTAAGTCATGGTCAAAAAGAAACGCAATTCAGCAAATCCGCTTTCACAGTTATTTGGGCAAAATGGCATAAAAGTGCTGTTGGGTCTGGTGGCAACAGGAAGCTTTGCTATTGCTTTCGGGCAAGAAAAAATTCAACAACTTGTTTCCATGAGCAGCAGTTCAAATAGCGCCTGTTTGGACCAATTTTATCGTGAAGTGCCACCTTATTTGGTCCGTGAAAGCCTACATAAAAACAGTTTTCCACTGTGTTTTAATGGCTTTAATGTCATGTATTCAGGGATATCCAAGACACCGCTTTGGGTTGCAGAAGCATTAACCCCCGCACGCCTGAGTCAAAAAATTCCGCGTGAAGATAACTTTCATGAAGAGACTCGCGTGCCGTCTGAATATCGGGCTTTGCTGTCAGACTATAAATCTTCAGGCTATGACCGTGGACACATGGCGCCAAATGCCGATATGCCCAATAAAGCTGCGCAGTTAGACAGTTTTTCTTTGGCCAATATGGTGCCGCAAGCTCCAAAAAATAATCAGCAAGTGTGGCGTGAGTTAGAAGAAGCCACACGGGCGATAGTGACCAAACAAAAGCAAGATGTCTATGTGGTAACGGGGCCGGTATATAGTGCGAAAAAATTAAAAACCATCGGGCAAGGGGTCATCGTGCCGACCGCCACTTATAAGGCGATCTATTTGCCGAAAAAAGGTGTTGCAGGCGTGTACTATGCAGACAATACTTTGCGTGATACCGCACCGACAGTCAAAGTCATGAGTATTTGTGCGCTAGAAGAACTGACTGGAATTAATTTCTTTCCAGAATTAACCGAAGACCAAAAGCGTAATACCTACCGTTTGCCACTCAAAGCCACCCAAGTAAAAGCAAATCAAGATATCGCTTATTTGCATTGGGATGCTGAAAGCCAGTGTGCTGCAGATGTCGCAGAAGACAAGATTTTAAGTTTGCAAAAAGAGTTTAAATCGAGTGGTGGTTCTGTGGGAGAGACATCCATGGCAAGCAGTGAAAATGACAACAATCAAGATGCCTTGGTCAAACAATTGATTGAAGAAATTTTGCAATATCTGCTACAAATTTTGAAATAATCAAGCAGATAATAGCGTTGAACTGCGAGCGATGAAGAGGAGCATTGCTTGCAGTTGAAATCTTTTTCACGTATTTCTATTGCAGCATCAATACAACAAAAAAGAAGGATATCCAACATGTTTAAAGCATTTGAAAATGACACAGCGTCGCATGCAATTCATGACTTAACACTAGAAAATGGCCAAGATCGAATTAATATTTATGGCAACTTACAGGTGACGAAAGACCAAGCAGGTTTAGCTGCAGCGAAAGCTTTACAGGCATTTTTCAATGATGTGGTGACCACGCTTGAGGCAGAAACCAACTTAGCTGAAAAAATAGCGCAGGGCGGTGAAGACAACGAAGTGGAAAATCCATTTCTTTAATGCTGTGTTATCGGCTGTCGAAGGACGCAATGCTCAATTCGGGATGAATGAAAAAAAGCTCACAGGTTGTGAGCTTTTTTATGGTGTCTTTTTCTATTTATGCGTCTTTTGCCATCAGTTTATAGATGACCGCACCAATCACCGCGCCAATGATAGGGGCTACCCAAAACAGCCAAACTTGTGACAGCGCAGCAGTTTCAGCAAAGAATGCGACACCCATACTACGCGCTGGGTTGACTGAAGTATTGGTGACGGGAATGCTGATCAGATGGATCAATGTAAGCGCAAGACCGATCGCAATTGGGGCAAATCCAGCAGGGGCACGTTTATCCGTTGCTCCCATGATCACAATCAGGAAGCCAGCCGTCAGCACAATTTCAATGATTAAGGCTGAGAGCATAGAGTATTTGCCCGGAGATAACTCACCATAGCCATTGGTGGCAAAACCGCCGACACCGGTAAATCCGGCCTGACCTTGTACAATGATGAATAGAATAAATGCGGCGAGGGTTGCACCCAGCAATTGAGAAATAATATAGGGTGCTAGTTCTTTGGCTTCAAAACGACCACCGGCCCACAAGCCGATACTCACGGCAGGGTTAAAATGTCCCCCTGAGATATGACCCAGCGCATAAGCAGCCGTTAACACCGTTAAACCGAAGGCCAGTGCCACGCCTGCGAAGCCAATGCCAAGTTCAGGAAAGGCCGCAGCCAAGACCGCACTACCACAACCACCAAAGACCAGCCAAAACGTACCAATCAGTTCTGCTAAATATTTATTCATTTAAAACTCTATTTGTTTTTGTCATTTGGAATAGATTTTCAATCTTTCACTCAGCATGAGTGCAATCTAGTTGTGAAGTGTTGTTTTATTCATTTATTGAATATGCATAGCTTTAATGGATTTTGCTGAAAATCACAATATATAAAATGATAACTGCGTCACATTTTAACTTACTGCTTCAATTTGCGATAAGCGCCATTGCTGTGGGGTTAAATTTCGCCATTGTTTAAAAGCACGTTGAAATGCACTCTGTTCTGAATAACCCAGCAGTAGCGCAATTTCTTGCAAACTTAAATGTGGGTCTCTTAAAAATTCTTCAGCCATCATACAGCGCACCTCCTGCATGCGTTGCTGATAGGTGCTGCCTTGTTGTTGTAAATGGCGTTGTAATTGTCGGACGGACAGATTCAGTTGAGTAGCGACATGTTCAATTTGGAACTGATTTTTTTGTAAACCCATTAAGATGGCTTGCTGTAAGCGTTGGTCGATTTGCGTGGTATTCGGCAGCTTTTCCAATAAAGACTGTGCCTGTTGCATTAACAGTTTTTGTAAGGTCTGATCGCCTTGGGAAAAGGGGCGAGACAGTTCTTGAATGGGAATAATAACCTTCGACTTTTCTTGGGAAAATCGAACTTTACAGCGAAAATATTGTTCATACTGAGCGACATTTTTCGGTGCAGGATTATGAAAATGCACTTCGTGTAAATTAATATCTTCAAAACGCATGAATAATTTTAGAAACTGCAGCATTAAGGCAATCGCAATTTCATCGGTCAATTGATTGGCCATATTCATGGGTAAATCATTCCAACCGATCGAGAAAAAATCATTTTGAATATCAATCAGCAATGGACTACCATCGAAGATTAAGCGATGAAAATCATGGTAGCGGAGCAGCGCTTCGCCTAAGTTTTCACAGGACAGGGCAATATACGCAATGATGCCAATATGTTTGGGTTGCACATGTTCTGCAATTTCTAAACCCAGCGCTGGCTTTTGGATCTTTTGATCTAAATCCATCAATAAATCACGCCAAACGGCATAATCAAAACGTTCTAAGTTTTGAACTTTATTCAGTTTTTCAGGAATAGCAATGCCTTGAGCTTGGTGATAAGCATAGAGCAAATGGCCCAGTCCTCCATAGACCGATCCTGTATAGTCCTTGAGTTGTTGCATATTTTTTTAATTCTAAATTTTGTCGTGTTTTGTCAATAATATTAAAAAAAACGGTCAATATCTAGCCCTCTTCATTACCTATAGTGGAGCTAAGAAAAGGAGATATTGGTCATGTTAAAAGGTTTTATTGCAGGGTTGGTCGTCGCCAATGCCTTTGAATGGGTCGCGCATAAATATGTTTTGCATGGGACACATCGGTCAGGCAAGCCACGTTTTAGTCCAGTACCGAAAAGCATGAAATCACATTGGGAACATCATCGTGAAGTTCGAAAAACAGATTTTCATGATCATGGTTATGTTGAAGGTGTACAGAACTGGCGCACGAAAAATGAAATATTGTCACTGGTGGCAGTTTCAGCCGTATTTGTCCCGCTTTTTTATCCCATTTCCAAAGGAATGAGTTTGTCTGTGCTGTACTGTGCAGGGAATTATTATTATATCCATCGTCGCGCACATCTTGAGCCAGAGTGGGCGATGAAAAAGATTCCATGGCACTATGACCACCATATGAACTCAAATCAGGATGCCAATTGGTGTGTGACCAAGCCGTGGTTTGATTATATTTTAGGGACTCGGGTGATTTCCTCGGCGAAATTACAGGAACAGAACCCATTGGGTGTGTTACTACCGACAGCGATTGCGAAACCATTGTCACACTGGGTCAATCGGGTATTTCCTGCAAAGTGGGTCGCTGAGCGCGAAAAGCCAGTTGTACTTCTTGAAACGGTCTAATATGAATGCGCTGTGCGTTTTGACAACGAGCGTTGCTACCCATTTGAGCTGTCGCAATTTGTCAATAAATTATGAATCTACTGTCAATCAAATACAGTGTAAATGCCCTATATTTAAATCATCAAAAGGCTTGTACACGACGAGTTGATTGATGAAGTTGCTATGTATATTTTTTCATTTGTTTTACGTATCAGACCAAGTGCTGTAGTTTTTCTTGGTTTATAGGAGCCGACAAGGCTCCTTTTTTTATGTCTATAGTAAATCAATTGCATGGGCGATGCTCTGCTGTAACTCCATGTTGTTGCATCAAAAACACCAAAGCAAAAAAAAGAGCGAATCATCGCTCTTTTTCAATCTTCATTGAAAACAAGCCCATTAAAGACGCATTTCAATGCCTTGTTCTGCTAGATATTTTTTCGCTTCAGGAATGGTGTGTTGACCAAAGTGGAAAATAGAGGCTGCAAGCACCGCATCTGCACCGCCTTTTAAAATACCATCGGCCAAATGTTGTAGATTACCGACACCACCAGAAGCAATGGTTGGAATGGTCACACGGTCATTGATATTACGCATCAGTTCAATGTCATAACCGGCTTTGGTTCCATCGGCATCCATCGAGGTGATAAGTAATTCACCTGCACCGAAGTCCGCCATTTTTACTGCCCATTCGATGGCATCGATGCCGGTTTCTTTACGACCACCGTGGGTGAAAATTTCCCATTTATTATCGCCGGTTTTTTTCGCATCAATAGCAACCACAATACACTGTGCGCCAAAACGCTGAGAGGCTTCTTGTACAAATTCAGGGTTATAAATAGCCGCAGAGTTAATCGAAACTTTGTCCGCACCCGCATTTAATAACAGGCGGATATCTTCTACTTTACGCACGCCACCACCGACTGTTAATGGCACAAATACAGACTCAGCCATACGCTCTACTGTACGGTAAGTGGTATCACGACCATTTGAGGTTGCGGTAATGTCTAAGAAGGTAATTTCGTCCGCACCTTGTTCGTTATAACGGCGTGCAACTTCAACTGGATCGCCTGCATCACGAATATCAAGAAATTGAACACCTTTCACTACACGACCGTTGTCCACGTCGAGGCAAGGAATAATACGTTTAGCAAGCATAATTTTTTCCAAAAATAACAGCCGATTATGAAACTTCGCGACTTAGATGCTACACCTTAGTAGTCGGAGCGGTTATTCTATCAAAAATATGTAAGTTTTTTCGCAGGTTTTCTATGTCGGTTTATACCACTTTGACTTTAAAGGAAGTTCAGGATTTTGCAGCACCTTATGGACTGGAGGTGATTGACCTGATTCCGATTCAAGGCGGTATTCAAAATACCAACTATTTTATTGTTTGCGAAAATGGTACGCAGTATGTATTAACCGTTTTTGAAGAGATGGACGAGCAAGGTGCAGGGGAGTTGGTTCCTGTACTTGAACACTTGGGGCAGGCTGGTCTAGCTGTGCCTGTACCATTGAATCATTCAGGTAAAGCGATTCATAGCTTAAAGGATAAACCTGCTCAGATTGCGCCACGCATGCAAGGTCAACATCCCATGCCTGCGAGCTTAGCGCAAGCAGAAGCGATTGCTGTAGCCCAAGCGAAAATGCATGTGGCTTTACAAGACTTCCCTTTGGAACGTGCAGAATATCGTGATCATGCTTATTGGTTACAAGTTTCACGTGATATTCGTCCAACATTAAATGAAGCAGATACCATGCTGCTTAACAATCTATTGGGCTTATATGACATCTTAACAGCGATGTATCCAGACCGTCCTACCGGTTTTATTCATTCTGATTTGTTTCGTGACAATACTCTATTTGAAGGTGATCAACTCAATGGCATTTTAGACTTTTATGAGTTAAATAAAGACGAACTCTTGTTTGATATTGCTATTACTTTAAATGACTTCTGTACTGAATATCCGGATGTACATTTGAATGAAGACAAAGCCATTGCCTTTTTAAATGCCTATGAAAGCGTGCGCCCATTAACCGCAGATGAAAAATCATGCCTAGAGTTGTATTTGGCGATGGCGGCAGGTCGCTTCTGGATGATGCGTTTACAGGTGGCACAGAAAAATGCGGCAGAAGGCCGTACAGGTGATGATATTTTGCAGAAAAACCCTGCTGAAATGCGTAATATGCTGATTGAACGATTAAAATTCGTCACAGCATAAATTTTAAAAACAACGAGAGGGAAAAGCATGCGTGATCAAGGACGCTTAGTAGAATGGTTTGATGATAAGGGCTACGGCTTCATTCAACCGAACGATAGCACCAAAGATCGCGTATTTTTGCACATTAAAGACTTTTCCCGTCCCGGCCCACGACCAATCGTGGGCTGCGCGTTGGATTATGCTGTGATCTTAGACGAACGCGGACGCTTTCGTGCGCAGCAAGTGCATTATTTAAAAGCCTCACAAACCAAAGCTGCACAACGTCCCAATAAAAAAAATGTGGTGCAGATGCCGCGTCAGGCAGAGCCGATGCAAATCTTGTGCATCATTTATATTCTCGCCTTGGCGGGTTTGTCTGTGGCGGGTTTACTCAGTGGCATGGTGCTGCTTTTTGTGAGTATTATCAATGTCCTGACCTATTGGTTCTACGCTCAAGATAAAGAAGCTGCGCAAATGGGGAACCGACGCGTGCCAGAAAATACACTGCATCTTTTGTCTTTTTTAGGTGGGTGGCCGGCGGCATGGCTAGCTCAGCAACGTTTGCGGCATAAAACACAAAAACAACCGTTTCGAAAAATATATTTCTGTACTATAGCCTTTAACATATTACTGATTTTATGGCTAATTTCACCATTTAATATCCTACATATCTAGGGTGGAACGATCCGCAAAATCATCATGACGGAGAGCGAAATGAATTATTCCATTGATAAAGATCCAAACCGCCTGCTCACGATTATTTTGTATATTCTTTATATTGTGGCGATTTTTTCTGCCGGCTTGCTTGCGGTCCTCGCGTTGATTATCAATTACGTCAAACGCAGTGATGTGCGCGGCACGATTTTTGAAAGCCATTTCACTTGGCAGATTCGCACGTTTTGGTGGTATCTCATTTGGAACATCATTGCTTTCGTGCCTTTTATTTTTCTGTTCTTTACCGGCAATAATGCCAATGCTTTTGCAGGTGTAGCACTGGGAGCGAGTACCTTCTGCGTCACGGTAATCGGACTGTCTTGGTTATGGATTGTGTACCGCGCGATTAAAGGTTTAATTCGTGTCAATGACAATCGACCGATGTATGAGTGAATACAGCAGCATAATGACAAGCGACCCATGGGTCGCTTTTATTTTTTCGTTTGACCATTCGATAGGCGGCATCAAAAAAAATGCTCTTTTATAAAGCATTTGCACATAAAAGTGCTTAACTTTGGTTATTTAAGCAAAATTGACTATACATATTTAAGAAATATAACTTACATTTTTAATAAAATAACTTTGCTTATTTAATTTTATTAATTTACATATTTATTTTTATTATTATACATTTTTAATAATACAAATTTACGTTTTTACTAAAATAACTATACATTAATGTATAGTTATTTATTTAAATTATTTTCTGAATTTTTATTTAACATTACAGCAGTTTAGGTATTAGCTATAGAATCGACCACGGCGACGGCGCATACCTAAAACGTGTATTGCGCGTACCAATACCGCATACGAAACAGGATAGCTAAATCGCTGTTCAAATAATGGAACCAGATCACTTATATTTTTAAATTTTGTATTTTTTACAAACACTTGAAATTCATTCCAGTCGCGAATGTGGCCCGGTGCACCACGGTTTTTTGCGGCTTTTGGGAGCAAACTTCCGGTCTCTTCCTCCAGGCGAATCCAAGCATCCAAGGTGACTCGAGAGATGTTAAACTCTTTGCAAACAGCCACTTTGTAATCAGTTTTTTTATACATCAGAATGGCTAATTTTCTAGTTTCTAAATCATACTTTGGCATTTTTTGAATCATCATTAAAATAATGAATGAATATTATATGGCATGTTGATTGCAAAAGAACCTGTAACGCAAATAAATATAGTTCAGGTGACGTGCATGGAAACTTCAGCGTCTGTTTTAAAAAAAATGTCTTTATGGCAAGTGGTGATTATTGGTGTCGCATATATGACGCCAATGGTTGTGTTTGATACTTTTGGCATTGTGTCCGGTATTACAGATGGCCGTGTGCCGCTGGCCTATATTTTGGCTTTATTTGCCATGCTCCTCACCGCATTTAGTTATGCGCGTTTTAGTAAACATTCGGATAAATCGGGTTCTGCTTATACTTACACGGCAGAATCCTGTGGGCCTCAAACTGGATTTTTTGTCGGTTGGTGTTCTTTACTGGATTACATCATGTTGCCTTTGGTTAATGCGCTGTTGGCAGGCATTTATTTAGAAGCGGTCATTCCAAGCGTACCGTATTGGGCGTGGGTGATTTTATTTACCAGCTTGGTCACTTTAATCAACTGCTTTCGTATCAATATATTGGCCAACTTAAGCATGATCTTTGTTTGCGCACCTATATTGCTGATGGGCTTTTTTATTTATTTGGTCATTCAAGGGGTAGGGAGTGAGCAAGGTTATGCGCATGTCTTGACGCTCACACCGCTATTCAATGGTGATACGTCAATTTTGCCACTCATCGCAGGGGCTTCAATCCTGTGCTTTAGCTTCTTAGGTTTTGATGCAGTGACCACCATGTCACATGAAACTAAAGATCCGAAACGTACTATTCCGCGTGCGGTTATCCTCACCACGCTTACGGGCGGTGTGATTTTTATTACGGCATCCTGGTTTGTGCAATTGTATTTTCCAACCAATGTCCGTTTTAACAATCCAGATGAAGCGCTGCCTGAGATCGTCCTGTACGTGGGCGGGGCGCTATTCCAATCGGTATTTTTATGCGCCCAAATTATGAATACATTTGCCTCAGGGCTTGCCACGCATGCCAGCGCATCACGCCTGATTCATATTATGGGACGAGATGGCATTTTCCATAAAAGCACATTCGGTCAAGTCCATAGCAAGTTGGGCACGCCTTTATATGCAGTCTTGTTGATTGGTTTGATTTCCTTGGCAGCCATTCGTTTAGATTTAGCCACCGTGGTCAGCATGATTAGCTTTGGTGCCCTCATTGCCTTTACAGCTGTGAACTTCTCCGTGTTTATGAAGTTTTATGTACGTGATGGTCAACGTCATGGTCTTAAAAATATCTTTCTCAACCTGATTTTACCACTGCTTTCAGTGGCTACGCTGATGTGCCTTTGGGTGAATTTAGAACACAACGCCTTGGTTTGCGGTGGCATTTGGTTGGCAGTAGGCGTTGTATTGTTCGCTTATAAAAAGTTAAGAAAACAAAACATTGTGATTGGTAGTGCGTATTAAGTGGCTGAAGCCTCTATAACGATTAAATAGAATTGATAAATAGGAATGTAAATAAAATGAATACAAAGCCAAAATTTGTAAATGATGTTGAATATAAAAACAGTGTCAATGTGCAAAGCGGTAAAGAGTGGAATTGGGTCAATCCTGTGCGTGGCAGTTTTGATTTTCCAGCCAATTACTATGAAAGCTCATTAAGCGCATGGCAGGCTTTTGATGCCCTTGATGCAGATATTGAGTGTGATGTGGTGGTGATTGGTGGTGGCTTATTGGGTGCGTCCACGGCACTGCATTTGGCAGAACAAGGTGTAGATGCAGTATTGGTCGAAAAAAACCGTATTGGTAGTGCTGCATCGGGGCGTAATGGTGGGCAATTAACCCCAGGCCTGGCGCGTTGGGAAGCAGGGGAAATGATTGAGCACTTTAGTTATGAAGAGGCTAAACGCTTATGGCACTTCACTTCGACGGAGGCGATGTCTTTAATTGACCAAATTGCGCAGAACTATGATTTAGATCTACAACGCAAACATCAGCACATTACCGCAGCCGTACACCCAGGGCATTTGGTGGGTTTAACCGAAGGTGCAGATGCGCGTAAATATTTGGGTGAAGACCATACCCAGATTATGGGCAAGCACGAGTTGTTTGAGCATGTGAAATCGGAAAATTATTATGGCGGTTTACTCGATACCCTCGGCGGGCATATTCATCCTTTGGCTTTAAACCGTGGCCTTGCTTATGGTTTTAGTCAACAAGGTGGCAAAATTTATGAGCAAACCGAAGTGCTGTCGGTGGATGAGCGTGAAGATGGGATTTATGTGACGACTACTGGCGGTGTGATTAAAGCACGTAAGAGCGCCGTGATTGGGGTACATCATGCCTCATTTAAACTGCTGCAAAGCCATAATCAAACCACCATTCCATTTTATACTTATGTGTGTACCACAGCGCCCTTAGAGCTCGATCTTGCTGAAATTCTGCCGAGCGATGCACCTGTGTACGATACACAGTTCCAAATTGATTATTATCGCGGGGTATCTAAAAACCGTTTGCTGTTTGGCGGTGAAGGGACGGGTTCTTGCTGGACGCCTGAAAAAACCCATGATTATTTACTGAGCCGAATCAAGCATGTGTTCCCGCAATTGAAACAGGTTGAGCTGGATTTTGTTTGGAGTGGCACCACAGATTTAACCATGAATGGCGCAGCCGATAGCCGTAAGTCCGATGGGAAATATCCGATTTATGCCGTGCAAGGCTGGAGTGGTCATGGTGTGGCGCAAACCGTGCGTATAGGCAAAGCCATTGCCGATGATTTTTGTGGCAATGCCGATGATTTTAAAATGCTCACCAGTATTCAGCATCAGGACATTTTGTTTGGTCGCGCACTTGCACCGATGGTGATTCCAATGGCGAAAACCGCTTATGGGCTGGGGGCTATGGTCAATCCGGGCAAGATGGTGTCCTTCTAAATTTAAGCCTCCTTTATTTATGAAGGGTATCATGCAAAACAGCCCTCGTCATTGAGGGCTGTTTTGAGGGTTAAGATATTTCTTCTGTAGTTTTATCTATATTTTTCTTTAACCATTTCGGCCGCCATTCACTCACAATCACACCAAGAACTACACACAGTCCGCCAATGAGAGCGAGCGGTGTTAAGCGTTCACCGGCAAGCCGCCCAATGATCGCGGCCCAAACCGGTTCACCTGCATAGATGATTGCTGCCTGTGCAGGATCAACCATGCGCTGCGCCCAGTTCATCACCAGTTGAATTACGGCGCTGGCCAGACCTAATCCACAGAGTACAGCGATTAATGGCCATTCAAATTTTGGTAAAGTGGTTTCACCCACCAGTGGGGCAAAGCAAAAACAGAACAGAGAGGCAAATGCCAACTGTAGAACCGTCACTCTGCGCAGATTGACGCGGGGTGCAAAATAGCTGATCAAGATAATTTCAAAAGCAATGGCAATCGACCCGAGCAGCGTAATGATTTGCCCAAAATTGAGCTGAATAGCGCCAAAACCATTACCAGTTAAAAAAACCAAACCGACAAAAGCCAAACTTACTCCCAGCCATGTCATCAGATGTGGTTTATGCCGAAAACACAGCCACATAAAAATCGGAACTAGCGGTACATACAGCGCGGTTAAAAAAGCCGATTCACTGCTGCTGATGCTTTGCAAGCCGACTGTTTGCGTCGCATAGCCGATCGCGATCACCGCGCCAATACTTGCGCCTGCAATGACATCATATTGAGAAAAATGTCTAAGATATTTGAGCGATAACAGACTCACAGCCAGTGTAGCTGCGGCAAAACGTAGACCGACAAACAGCACTGGACTGCTAAAATTTAAACCGTATTGCACGGTGATAAAACTGGCGCCCCAAATCATGGTAATCAGGATGAGTGCGAGCTGCGGAAACTTGGCTTTCCAAGCAGATTGGACGGTTGGCATGTGTATTTGATTGTTCGAAGAGGGGAAATAAAAATGAGAAATAAAAAAAGAGGCCCGAAGACCTCTTTTCTGCTCGGGTAAATTACAGGCTTTGTTGATCAAGCAGTAATTGAGCTTCACGAAGGTTCAATGTGCCTTCATAAATTGCACGGCCGGTAATCGCACCTAAAATGCCCGGTTGGCCTTTTAAGTTACGCACGTCGTCAAGGTTGGTCACGCCACCCGATGCAATAACAGGTAAGCCTGAATACGTTGCAAGGTTAACGGTTTGTTCAACGTTCACACCTTGCATCATGCCATCACGTGCGATGTCGGTGTAGACAATGCTTGATACGCCAGCATCTGCAAAGCGTTTAGCAAGATCAGTGGCTTTCACGTCAGTGACATTTGCCCAACCATCAGTTGCTACCATGCCGTTCATGGCATCGATACCGACAATGATATGGCCTGCAAATTTTTTGCACGCTTCTTCAACAAATTCAGGCTCTTTTACTGCTTTTGTACCAATGATGACAAACGAGACGCCCGCATCAAGGTAATGTTCAATGGTGTCAAGAGAGCGGATACCACCACCAATTTGAATTGGCAATTCAGGCTGTGCTTTAGCAATCGCTTCAACCACAGGCTTATGAATCGGTGTACCAGCGAAAGCACCGTTTAAATCTACCAAATGTAAGCGACGCGCGCCTTCATTTACCCAATGCTGTGCAGTTGCCACTGGATCGTCAGAAAATACGGTATCGTCTTCCATACGACCTTGTTTTAAACGGACACATTTGCCATCTTTCAGGTCAATTGCAGGGATGATCAGCATGCTTTCGCTCCTTGCTCAATCAAATTAAGAATAAATTTGTGCCTAATCTTATCAAATAAACGGCTATTCACTAAATGCTAATATCAGAATTGATGAATTAAAAAAGCCTGACATGTGTCAGGCCAGTGCAAATAGAGGATTGGATTTTATTCTTGGTCTATAAAAATGCGCTGTGTATTAGTGTTTTTAGTCATTAAACATAAGCGGTTGTTTGTAATAAATCGCTGTTTACGGATTGAAGTAAGCTACCGACATCGTATAAGCCTTGATTGAGGGCTGTGGTACTTTCACCGACCACTTGAACGAGATCACCGACTACAGGAAGTTCAGTGGCAATCGATGTAATCGGTGCAATGTCATCCAGTAAGGCATCTAAAGTGCCTGAAACATCTTGCACGACACTACCCACACTTGCTAAAGGATCGTTCAGGACGGATGTTAATAATTCGGTAGGATCAATACTGGCCACATAGTCGCCCGTTTCAGCCAACAAGCCAGTTAAATTACCCGTAGTTTCGCCTACTGCATCCAATAGACCGCCCAACAATGGCAGGTCAGAAAGTACATCTGTGATTGGTGCAGCCACCCCACTGAGATGATCAACCAAACCTGCAACTTCAGTCACAGTTTGACCGACCACACCAGTTACGCCATTGAGAGCGGTCTGTACACCGCCGAGAAGATCACCTGTCGCTAGTTGATCGGCTACCGCATGTAAGCCATCACCTAAGGTGCCGACTAACTGATTTTCAACTGCGAGTACTTTTTCGATGGTCCCACCAATGAGCGGAAGCTCAGTCAGTGCATCCGTTAAGGGCGCTGTTAAGCTACTTACGGTCTCTAATACGCTGTCTACTGTATCCAAAACAGTATTTAAAACCAGTCCAACTGCTTTACTGATCCCTTGTAAAGTCAGGCTGAGTACACCGCTGATTTTTCCTGTAAATAAGTTCAACATGTCAGATTCTCCAAGTTTTTAAATTATGATGTGTTATGTATTTGGCAGATTTGTTTTAGCAAAAGGGGACTGATGAAAACAAATTATGAAAGTATAGAATGAATGAGATAAATCATGTAATTCTGCTAGAAAATCTAGAGAGATCAAAACCTTAGTCGAATAAAAATATAAATGTGTATTAATGTAATTAAAATGAGTTAAATCAAAGATATAAATGTACTTAAAAGGTGCGATTTTATTTTTTTTAGACTGTGCTGTGACTATTTTTAAGGCAATAAGGTACTGTTCAAATCTTTAGCGCAAATAAACTGCAAATTCATTGGCACTCTTCAGCCGATCTTTGCACTTGGTCTTGCCATAGATTGGGGCAATATCCAGTTACAGAGCGGTTACATCGCTGAATATAATTTAAATCATTAAAATAATTAAGGGTTTATAATTTCATGTGCGGACGAATTCTTAGTTTGAGGGAGGTATTGGGAATGGTTTTAGGTAATAAGCCACGTTGTAATAATTCTTCAAAGACCAAAACAGGGGCATAAGCATCGGCAGCGGCATAACGAATTTGTTCTGGATTTAAGCGCTTTTTGGCCCAATTGGAGGTGCTGACCGATTTAGATTTTGGAAAATTCACACGAAAAAGCAGTGCCATGGCATTTTTTAAACCGACGGGTTGGCTTAAACCAAAAGAAGCAAAGCACTTGGAGAGTTCCAATACACTATTCAGTTCGATGCCTTTTTTACGAAATAAATGCGCATCATTTTTTAAGCCAAAACCCACTTTAATTTGATCACGATTACTCAAGATTGGTCTTAAAAAATCCCAAGTGCATTCGTTCATTTGAAACAACCACGCCTGTTGCGCCGTCGCAAGTTGGATTAAATGTGGACCGGTAGAGACCTCACCTTTACGAAAAGTCGGCTTAGATTCAGAGTCGAAACCGAATAAGGCAGTCGTCTGCAATTCATCGGCCCAGTGTTGGCATTGTTCTGCATTGTGAATGACATGGATCTGCTCTGGCACTAAATTTTGGAACAATGGAAAATTTTTAATCTGTTCTTTTGTTGGCAAAATAGGTGTCGGTAGAGCATCAGTCATTGTGATTTAATTCAAAGGCTTGTTGTTGCAGCCTAGAGCGTTTAGTAGGGAAATGCAAATACCGAGATGCGGCGTTGAGCATGAGCCTTTGACTCACCTGCCTGTCATAGCGCGTTGCTATGACAGTGATGAGAGGACTTAAAGACAGTGACCAATAGGCTTAAAGTCAGTGACGACTTAAAATAGAAAACGCGCAGTAAATAATACATTTACCAAGATCAGTAAGAATAAACCGATAAAGAGAAAGGCGAGAACCACCTCCCATGTTTTGGATGCACGTGGCTCACCATATTGATTGGCATTTGCAGACCCGGGGATGAGCATCAGCGCAATGCACATGACGATATTGAGCAACGGAATCAGCTCTAAGAGTGCAAACCAGCCTGAGAGATTAAAGTCATGCAAACGACGCACTGAAAAAATCATCAAAGGGATCAGCATTAAAACATTTAGGATAAATCCAATCACTTGCGTCATTGGATTTTCAGCGTGAGCTATTAGGGCATTGAGAGTATTGGGCATCATGCTGACAATCAGCAGCATCAGTATGCTTAGCATGAGGCCATAGAAGACATTCCAACCGATAAATGACATGCGATTAAAGCGACCGTCAAGGTTCCAGCCAGAGTTAATATTGGGTGAATTATTCATATTAAATGATCTTAAATTATCGTAAAAAGTATTGTTATCATTCATTTTTAGCCGCAAAAAATTGAGCTAAAAACGACATAAAAATGTGAAAAAGTACAGGATTTGATCCTGTACCAAAAAAGCGCGTTGATTATAAAGGTAAAGTACAAAAAAAGCCCACTTGTGTGAGCTTGTTTGAGTAGATGTATTGCTGTTTAGAGCGATCTAGGCGGCATCTAATGATTTATCATTATTGTTGTTGAATCGTGGCTTGTTGAGAGCGGATCACTTAGTTTTGGTAAGACGGAATCATGATCGCAGCAAGTATCCCGACTATAAACACCACGATATACAAAACAGCCAGCACGGTTTCCCAGCCTTTGGTCGGGCGTGGTTGTCCAAAGCTATTACTACCGCTATTACCCGGTGCAAATAACACATAGAGCGCAAACAATATATTCACTACAGGAACTAAGATCAGCAGTGCAAGCCATCCTGAATGGTCTCGGTCATGTAAACGACGGATTAAGAAAATGACGCTGTAATAAATGACGATGGCATACATGATAAAGAAAATAATCATGAGTGGCGTTGACATAGCACCCTCAGTCAGCGCATTTTGCGCACCGGGTATGAGCAGGCCGACCACAACAGCAATTAGCGTAAAAATAATGCCGAGAAGTAGATTCCATGCAAGATATGCGCGACGGCTAAAGCGACCACTGGCTTGGGTCGGTGAGTCAGATGTGAAGGTATTCATTATTATTCCTAGGCGTTGGTATTTTTATAAGTAGGCAAATTCTAAAATGAATATGTAGAAAATAAAAGGATGAAAAATAAACTGTACAAAAAAGCCCACAAGGAGCGGGCTTTTTTGCGGTGAAGGATGTCCCGTCCTGAAATAAGTTTACACCTTAAGAGACTTATTTTATGGAACATGCACAAGAACAACGAGTTAAACGCACACAACGTGATTATAGCTTCGCCTTTAAAATGATGGTTGTACATGAAGT